>NZ_JANJPM010000022.1:0-45596 GCF_026222585.1 Staphylococcus sp. SUC_1.2
ATTATATTAAAGAAAAAGCCAACGTTATCACTTGCTTGAATCAGTGTGATCGTTGGCTTTAGTTTACTTACAATTATTTATTTTTGATGTTTATTATCATCTTTGTATACGTATAATTTAAAATATTTACCTTCTGTTTTCATCTCTTTATAGAAATCTGCGATGATTTGAGCATTACTTTCTGCCCATTTAATATCAGTAGCATATTGATGTTCACCTGGATTTTTAGGATTCCATCTCATACTGTATAGCGTATTTTGATCATCATGTGATAGGAAGTGTTGGTGAATAAAATCAGCCCCACCTTTGATAGCTTTCTCTGGAGTATCCCAACCGTGTTTTTTTGCGTATTCTGAACCAGTTTTAATAGGATCACTATCAAGAGCACCTACACCATAGAAGTTATAATATTTTTTACCATCAATTTCTACACCATTGGCTAATTCACTTTTAACTGAACCAGTTTCTAATAAAGCGTGAGAAATTAAATAAACTTCATTCACATGTTTCTCTTTAGCAGCACTAATAAATGCATCAGTATGCTTTAATAACATAGGTCGATCGAATAACATACGCTTAATACGGTTTTCATCAATACCTTGATATTTAGATAAATCTAAAAATTGATACTTTTGTTTGTCATCATCAATGAACTTACTACTGTCCATTGCAGCTTTTATTTCATTATCTGAAGCATCTCTCCAAGCAGTATTATTCTTGTTAGAGACTTGTTGACTTGTGTAGTTATCAATTTGTTTATCGGCAGCTTTATTTAGTGTAACGTTTAAATTCTCTACTTTTTCTTCTTCATTTACTTTTTTAAAGAATATTTGATCTGAAATCATAGTAAAGAAAATAAAACCTGCTGCGACTAAAACAATCAATAACCCCACTAGGCTAATAATTGAGCCTTTTTTGTGCTTCGTCATATTCACACCTCTTAGGTCAATGTTGTTTTTTCTTTAAAATCTTTATGATAATAAAGTTTAACATTATTAATTCTTATAAACAATTTTATACTTGCAATGTTACATATTCATAAAATAAAAGTAATCAAAATGAAACTTTGCAAAATAAAAAGTAATGAAACCTATAGAATTTCATTACTTGATTCTATAAAGCATAACTAGTAATTGTTAGTTATCTTTGCGATAATCCATCATGATAAAACTAGCTGCTTGAGATCTATTCTTGTAATAATATTGATTTAAATCAACTGTTCCTTCTATTTCACCATCTCGATACATCATTTCATTTGTGAAATTATTAATCATTACAAATTCAGAACGATCCCTAATTATGTCTAAATCATCATTTCTTGCAAAAAAATGCTCTAGATTTAAATGTGCGTAATCCAAATTTATACCTCCCACGTTACAAATTGACTAGAACTTAAATATATTTATGAATGTTAGGTATGTTCATAATTAATTGTCGCATTACTGAGTTACTTATGTCTTAAATCATTATTTTGCATACTTTCATTATTCTATGTTTACTATTTAACACCCTTTTTTCAAATTACGCAAATGATAATTTATATAAGTTAGTTTAAATTTTAGATATCCGGAAATTTTGTTTAAGTACTTAAACTAGGAGCGAATTCCAATCAAAATGAATTTTGACGAGATTTATCATAAATATCATAGATTTATTCATTATTTGTTAAAGCGTTATTACGTCAAGTATAATTATGATGAATTTTATCAGTTATTGCTAATTAAACTGTGGCAATTATCTAAGAATTACAATAAGAATTCAAATATTTGTTTATCCTCTTATCTCTATCAGCGGCTCAATTTTTACTTAATTGACTTATTTAGAAAAGAAAATTTAAAACCAGAATTAGTTGAAGTCGATGATTTGCAAACTCCTCAAATTACTTCTATTAATACAGAGACAACTTTCTTCAACTATAATGACATTTCCAAAATTTTAAATACACAAGAACTGGCATGGTATAACTATTTTATCCAAGGCTATAAACAATTCGAAATTGCCGACTTAATGCATGTCTCTTTATCGAGTATTAAAAAGTATAAATCCTCTTCTATAAAAAAGCTCACCGATTATTATTTTAAAGGTGAATAATATGATTCCACACAATTCTTACCATTTGCTTTATATTCAAACATTGCAACATAGTGAACATAAAACTAAATGCTGCTTTTCGACTTATGACATGGTGCTACCTTTTCCAATTAAAAAGGTACTAATTTATTATTTCGAACAGCATAATCAATCGTATTTGCAAAGGCTAAAGTTGGCAAAACGATTATTAGCAATTAATAAATTAGTACCTTTATATATATCTGACCAGGTTGTCCTCTTCCCTATTAAACATCAACGTGCACCTTTACAAACTTACATCAACGCATTAACAATTATTGGATTAACATCTACTACAAATGGCGTTATCATCACTTTTGAAAATAATATTCAATTACATGTTGATGAACCCTATTCGTTAATTTATAAAAAATGGCAAGAAAGTACATTATTGTATCATTTAGTACAAAAAACTATGCAGATTTATTAAATTTGTATTCTAACAATTTTTTTGTGAAAAATGCAGTAACTGATTTAATGAGTAATAAACTTACGATTGCAAGAAGTACTGCACCTATTAAAATTAAGATCACATTTATAACTGGCATTGAAACTTGTGGATTTATAAAATAATTCACTGCAGTAAGACTTGTAATAAATCCTGTTAAAAATAACCCTAGCAAGAAAGCATAAATGAGTACCATTCCTATTAGTAAAAATAACAATGTGGAACTTGCTACTTCTTTTTGTTTAAATATGTTATTTTTTAAAAATTGATTTGCGTACTGAATTGGTTTGCGATATTTCTTTGACTGAATATCCCCTTCATTACCCTCTACCTCATTATGGTAATGCGTTAAATTATTTTGTAATAGCTTTTTTTCCTTTTTATTTAAAAACCACAATTGCTTTTTAACTTTCTCTTCAAATTCTGTATGTTTCATACTATGTGGTTATCTCCTTCTAATATTATTTCTTTTAAATTTTAGCGAAGTTCTCATTTACTTACAAGTTAAAAATCAAAAGCTTTACTATATAAAAATACTCCGTTTCTATATGAAAGAGATTGATTTAGAGAATCTACACATAGACATGAAAGTGTTAATTGTGTGTAGAAGTTCTAAGCAATATCTTATAGAACGGAGTTATTTTAATTTTTAAATCTTAAAGAATAGATAAACCTGAGCTTTGAATATCCTTAGCGAAACCTTTTACAGTATCAACTGATAATTCATTAATATCTCGACCTAAATTAGTATTTACTTTCTTAACTACATCTGCTGGACATGTAATAATGTCGGCACCAATTTCATCTGCTTGAATAACATTAAATAGTTCACGACAACTTGCCCATAATAATTTAACGCCTTCTTTACTATGCGCCACATCTACTGATTCTTTCATCAAAGGTAATGGGTCAACACCAGTATCAGCTATTCTACCTGCAAATACTGAAATATATGTAGGTACTCCTTCAGTTACCGCTTCAGTAATTTCTTTTACTTGCTCAATAGTGTAAACTGCAGTAACATTTAAACGCACATTGTCCGCTGATAATTTTTTTATTAACGGAATTGTTGATTCGCCTTTAGTATTCACAACTGGAATTTTGACAAAAACATTATCACCATATTGTTTTAATATTTCAGCTTCTTTTTCCATAGTTTCTAAATCATCAGCGAATACTTCAAATGAAATAGATGCATCTGGAATTTCTTTAACCGCTTCTTCAGCGAATGATTTATAGTCTGTTACACCCGCTTTAGCCATTAAGCTAGGATTAGTAGTGAATCCGTCTACCTCTTTATTTTTATATGCTGCTTTCATTTGTTCAATATCTGCGCCATCTGCAAATACTTCGACATTTAATTTTGCCATTTCATTCTTCCTCCTTTAAGTTCGATTACGATGATAGTTAAATTACATCACAATAGATTTCTTATATGTATATGCTTCTTTTCATATGATGATCAGACTATTCCGCATCAATAAAATATTTATAAATTATTTATATCATTCTTAGAAACACTTGGCGAATGTTTTGCTTTTTAACAAAATTAATTGTCAAATTCACTAGTCACTATTAAATGTTAATTAAAATATGGTAATATGATTAGATGATATTAGGTAGGAGGAACATTATGTCTAAGCCAAAAAAATACTTCTATATCTCAATAATTTTACTCATCATAAGTTTTTATTTTAATACATTCAACCCACTATTAAGTCAGCAAATTACTTCTGTTAAATATTTACTTATTGCGTGCAGTATCATTAATGTGATTATATTAATTGCTTCTATTATATTTTCAGATAAAGCGATTAAACATTTAGGTGATAAACAAGGATGGATAAGAATTGCGAGTAAAATTTTGCCAATAATTATCTTGTTTGTTATCTTATTCCATATCTATGCCTCAATTAAGACATTTGGTATATTGTCGTAAACTTTTTTAAATACCAGAACTAACTTTCTAAGTTAAAAAATAATTATCGATTAGTGTTTATCGTAATAAAAATAATGAATAGGTGTGACAAAATGCAATATTTATTTGTGTTTATTGGGGGCTTATTTGGAGCATTACTAAGATATGTCTTATCAACTCTTAATGTCGATTCTGGATTACCACTCGGTACATTAATTGCGAATATTGTGGGTGCATTTTTAATGGGATATTTATCTTCTTTATCCATTCATTTTTTTAAAAATAACCCATTAATTAAAAAAGGTGTCACAACGGGATTACTAGGTGCTTTAACTACCTTTTCAACCTTCCAATTTGAGTTAGTTACAATGTCGCAAAATAATAGTATCGCTTTGCTCTTTATCTATGGCTTAACCAGTTATATAGGAGGCATTCTTTTCTGCTGGTTTGGTGTTAAATTAGGGGGGCAACCTACATGATACATATACTATTTATTATGGTAGGTGGTGGTATTGGTGCTGTTATCAGAGCTTGGTTAACAGATGTCTTTAAAAGTAAAATAACGTCACCTATACCGATTGCAACTTTAATAGTCAATCTCGTTGGTAGTTTCTTAATTGGCTTCGTGTATGGGATAGCTCAAGATTATCAATTATTTTCACTGTTTTTTATAACTGGCGTTCTTGGAGGATTAACAACCTTTTCAACTCTGTCTTATGAAATCGTCCAATTTATTTCGCCAAGTTTTAAACCTGTTCAATTTTTTAGTTATTCTATTTTACAATTTGTAATAGGGTTTATCTCTTGCTTTATTGGTTATTCGATATAAATAAATACACTTCATAGTTTTAAGATTAAATCTTGCAACTATGAAGTGTATTTTTATATTTTTATTAATGTCCCTCAAATGTTGCTGGATCAGGACCAATGCGTTGATCTTTGTTTAGAGAATCAATTTGTTCCATTTGTTCATCTGTTAGTTCGAAATCAAAAACATTAATATTTTCCTCTATTCTTTGAGGTGTAACTGATTTAGGAATAACGATGACACCATGTTGCATGTTCCAACGAATGACGACTTGTGCTGCCGATTTATTAACTTCTTTGCCAATTTGATTAAGTGTTTCATCACCTAAGATTTGGGCATTCATAAATGGTGACCATGACTCCATATGGATATTTTGTACTTCTAAATATTTACGTAGTTTATTTTGAGTAAAATATGGGTGAAATTCTACTTGGTTGATGACTGGCTTAATAGAAACTTGAGCTAATAATGCTTCAAAGTGTTCTGCATTGAAGTTACTTACACCAATATTTTTAACCTTATCATCTTTATATAAATCTTCCATACCTTTCCATGTATCAATCATTATTGCTTCATTAGTACCAGGCCAATGAACAAGATATAAATCTAAATAATCTAGTCCTAATTTATTGATACTTGTTTCATAAGCATTTGCAACATTTTCGCGCCCAAAATCTTCAAAATATAGTTTTGATGTAATGAATAAATCTTTACGTTCTAACCCAGTAGCTTCTAGACCTTCTTTAATTCCTAAACCAACTTGTTCTTCATTACCATATACTTTAGCTGTATCAATACTACGATAACCTGAGACAATTGCATGCTTAACTGCCTCCTTACATTCATCGTTATTTTCTACTCTAAAAGTACCAATTCCAACTTTAGGCATTGTGTGACCATTATAAAATTCAATTGTTTCCATAAAAGAAACCTCTTTTCTTTATATTTTAATAATTACTACTCTATTCCCATAATTGTCATTATTGAAAACTTTAATATTAGTTTAGTTTATTATTTTAATAAGCTTCTCCTCAAAATTAAAAAGGGAGTGGGACAGAATTCTTTTTAAATTCGTCGTCCCACCCCCGCAAGGATGACTAGAACTGAAAAAAGCTTGAGTTAAGCGCATTTTCAGTTCAGTCAGCTACTGCGAATTTGCAAAATAGCATCATCATATTATTTATGTCCCAGGCTCTAATACTAATTAAATGATTCAATTTTATCCATAACATTTTGTAATTCATCTACGTTATATTGAATACGTCCATGGAATACAAATTTATTAAAGAACTCATCTAATTGATCAGGTCCAACTAGAACTTTAACACTTGAACTTTGTGCATAATTTGAAATCGTTACGTCTCCATCGTGTTTAGGATTAAAGTATAAAATCGCAGTTGGCGTATATTTAGCCCCTAATTGTGTTTGCAAGTCTGACGCTAGCTTTTCAATTGAAGTAAGTTGTTCTGAGTAATTAACGAATGACAATGAAGATTTATCTTCATTTTGATCGAGTACTAGTGTTTGAGGTGACTTAACATCTAAATCCAAAGTACTAAATACTTGTTCCATCATAGGCAATTCGTTAAATTGCTTACCACTTATACCTTGATAAACATGCCCTTTTAATAGTTGAGAATCTATAATATATAGGCCTGTACGCGTAAGTACAAGGTGACTAATGCGTTCAATTTCATTGAATTCATTACTTGGTAAAAAGATGTTTGCCATAATATGCATATCTTCAGGTCTAATACGTTTTTCTTTCACTAAACGATCTCTAATTCCAATTAAGCGCATATCCGTAACATATTCACTTTTGTTTTTTGAGAATAGTTTCAATGCATCAATTTCACGATCTTTACCGCTTACAGTTGCATCAAAATCTTCTTTTTGTTTAGTAACTTGCTTTTTATTTTGTATGCGTTCTTTCTCTAGGGCTTCGTCATGTGACGCTTTCATTTGCTTTTCTTTTAAGTCGTATTCTTCTTTTGTTTTCTGTTTAATATTGTTTTTACTTTTAAGTGTAACTAAGAATAATATTAAACAGATAATTGCAACTACAATTGCTACGATTAAACCAATTTCGATTGGTCCAAATGAATTCATTAAATCAACGCTCCTTTAATCTATCAGTAAATCTAATTATAATGGAAACTATCTATAATTTCGACAATTTCTTTATATTATTTAAAGCGTTTATTAAGCTTGAACAGCATCTTTTAATACATTGACTTTATCTAATTTCTCCCATGGTAACAATACATCTGTTCTACCAAAGTGACCATAAGCAGCAGTTTGTTTGTATATAGGATGCTTTAAATCTAACATTTTAATGATACCTGCTGGACGTAAATCAAAGTTAGCTCTAACAGCTTCAACAAGTTGAGCTTCAGAAACTTTGCCCGTTTTAAATGTATCAATTGAAATTGAAACTGGTTCAGCCACGCCAATAGCATAAGCAAGTTGTACTTCACATTGGTCTGCTAGTCCTGCAGCAACAATATTTTTAGCTACATATCTTGCCGCATAAGCTGCTGATCGGTCTACTTTAGTTGGGTCTTTACCACTAAAGCAACCTCCTCCATGACGTGCATAACCACCATAAGTATCAACAATGATTTTACGTCCTGTTAATCCAGCATCACCTTGAGGTCCACCGATAACAAATCTTCCAGTAGGATTGATAAAGAATTTCGTTTCATTATCAATTAATCCTTCAGGAACTGTTGGGTATATGACATGTTCTTTAATGTCACTTTGAATTTGTTCTAATTCAATGTCATCCGCATGTTGAGATGATACTACAATCGTGTCAATACGCTTAGGTTTATCTGATTCGTCGTATTCAACTGTTACTTGAACTTTACCATCCGGTCTTAAATAGTTTAAAATTCCATCTTTACGTACATCAGATAAACGTTTAGCTAATTGATGAGATAAAAAGATAGGTAAAGGCATATATGTTTCTGTTTCATTTGTAGCATATCCGAACATTAAACCTTGGTCACCGGCACCAGTAGCTTCAATCTCTTCTTCTGAAATATCATTTCTGTATTCAAGTGCTTTGTCAACACCTTGTGCAATATCAGGTGACTGCTCATCGATTGCAGTTAAAACTGCCATAGTTTGGTAATCATAGCCATATTTAGCACGAGTATAGCCAATACCTTTAATTGTTTCTCTTACAACTTTAGGGATATCTACATAGGTTGATGTAGATATTTCACCTGAAATTAGAGCCATTCCAGTTGTTACAGTAGTTTCACAAGCAACACGTGCATTGGGGTCATCTTTTAAGATTTCATCTAAAATGGCATCAGATACTTGGTCAGCAATCTTATCTGGATGTCCTTCTGTCACTGATTCTGAAGTAAATAAACGTTTATTGTAAGTCATGATTTGCTCCTTTTATAACTATATTTACGAAAATTCTCTTTTAAATGTGAGCTCAAAAATAAAAGAGCCTTCTTCACTATTCAAGACAGAGAGAAGGCTCTTAAACGTCCATTCGCTCTTATCGTTCAGACGAATATATGTCTGCAAACGGTTTGGCACCTTTCTTTTAAAAAAGAGGTTGCTGGGTTTCATTGGGTCCATGTCCCTCCACCACTCAGGATAAGAGAATCCGTTAAGAACTATACTACCTAATTCATTTATTAATGTCAATTTTGTTTTTAAATGGTTTTTGTTTTTTCCAGGTGGAATAATTACGGCATTATGTTATACTATTTTCATGTAAAGGCTTACAATATTGAATTTCTATAACACACGCTGGAGGGATTGGGTATGTCAGTAGATACATACGGCGAAACACCTAAAATTAAAAAATTATTGGAAAAAGAAAGCTCTCTTTTTCAGCTTTCAACAACTCAACTTTATTACAAAATTATGGATAATAATGAAGGAGAATTAACTGAACTTGGTGCTATCAATGCGAGCACAGGTAAATACACTGGACGTTCACCTAAAGATAAATTCATTGTTACAGAACCTTCTTATAAAGATAATATTCATTGGGGAGATATCAACCAACCTATCGATGAAGAAACTTTCTTAAATCTCTACTCTAAAGTTTTAGACTATCTTGATAAAAAAGACGAACTTTACGTTTTTAATGGTTATGCAGGTAGTGACAAAGACACACAATTGAAACTTACAGTTATCAATGAACTTGCATGGCACAACCTTTTTGCTCAAAACATGTTTATCCGCCCAGATTCTAAAGAAGAAGCTAGTAATATAAAACCTAACTTCACAATTGTTTCAGCACCTCACTTTAAAGCTGATCCTGAAGTTGATGGAACTAAATCTGAAACTTTTGTTATCATTTCATTCAAACATAAAACCATTTTAATTGGTGGTACAGAGTATGCTGGTGAGATGAAAAAAGGTATCTTCTCAGTAATGAACTATTTGCTTCCAATGCAAGATATTATGAGTATGCATTGTTCTGCGAATGTTGGAGATAAAGGAGACGTAGCCTTATTCTTCGGATTATCAGGTACAGGTAAAACAACTTTATCAGCAGCACCTGATAGAAAATTGATTGGTGATGATGAACACGGTTGGAATAAAAACGGTATTTTCAATATTGAAGGTGGTTGTTACGCAAAAGCAATCAACCTTTCTAAAGAAAAAGAACCTCAAATTTATAACGCGATTCAATACGGTACTATATTAGAGAATACTGTGGTTAACGAGCGTGGTGTTGTTGATTTCGATGATAATTCATATACTGAAAATACACGTGCTGCCTATCCAATTCATCACATTGATAATATTGTATTACCATCTAAAGCAGCACATCCTAATACAATAATTTTCTTAACTGCTGACGCATTTGGTGTACTTCCACCTATTGCTAAATTAACTAAATCTCAAGCGATGTACCATTTCTTAAGTGGTTTCACTTCTAAATTAGCTGGAACTGAGCGTGGCGTTACTGAACCAGAACCATCATTCTCAACTTGTTTTGGTGCACCTTTCTTACCACTTAATCCTAATAAATATGCAGATTTATTAGGTGAACTAATAGATAAACATGATGTTGATGTATACTTAGTTAACACTGGATGGACTGGTGGTAAATATGGCGTAGGTAGACGTATTAGTCTACATTACACTCGTTATATGGTAGATCAAGCAATTAAAGGTAAATTGAAAAATGCAGAGTTTACAAAAGATGAGAAATTCGGTTTAAGTATTCCTACTGAAATGGAAGATGTTCCTAAAACAATACTTAATCCAATTAATGCTTGGAGTGATTCTGATAAATATCGCGCTCAAGCCGATGACTTAATCCAACGTTTTGAAGAAAACTTCAAGAAATTCGGTCCAGAAGTTGAAGAAATTGCTAACACTGGTGGCTTTAACAAATAATTAAATATTTATTAAAAAGGCAACGTATAATGCGTACTGTATTGAACCCTTATACGTTGTCTTATTATATTTCTTCACACTTCGTCATCCATTGATGCACATAATCGAGCGCTAATTTCATTGCTTGTGGTCTAGGTACATGCCCTTCATCAAGTTGATAAAATGTGTCGTGAACAACACCTTTTAATTTCAATTGTTCTTCCAAGTAATAGGCATGATGAATACCTACTTGTTTATCCTTGCCACCATGAACGATTAAAATTGGTGAACTATTAGAATCAATAAGTTTTATCGCATCTCTTTGGTCATAAGATTCTTTATTTTTGGAAGGATGTCCTACCATTCGACGCAACATCCCTCTTAAATCAGTACGTTCTTCATACATCAAGTGCATACTTGATACACCACCCCAGATGATGTAACTATCGACTGGGTAATCTTGATATGTAAGTAGTCCTTGTATTCCACCTCTTGAGAAACCAATCATGTGTATATATGCATTAGGAAATCGTTGTTTAAGTATTTTTATGAGATAGGTAACATCTTTTAAATCAGCGTTAGCAAACTCATCTCTACCTTCACTTCCATTACTTCCTCTATAGTAAGGACCTACAACTAAGGTATTTTCATTTGCAAACTGCATTAGTCTTGCTGCACGTACACGTCCGACTTGTCCCTTACCTCCTCGCAAATATACTACGATTCTTTTTACTGTCTTCTTTAAAGGGCACATCTGTAATGCTTTTACTTTTAAACCCTCAACTTTATAGGTAATTTCATCGAATTGATGCGTTCTTGATGCTATAGGCATTTTCTTAGTCGCGATAATATCCAAGTTCTATCATCCTCTCGACACATTTAAGAATTGCATTATCTTGTATTAAATAACTTTGTTTATCTAATGGAATAGAATTAATATTATCAAATAATAATGGCCCTCTCGTTTCTAAATAATCACTTTTCTCTTCAAATGATTTAACCTTCACGATATATACATCTTTTTTGAAAATTGAGTTATCGAATGTATGAACCTGATACTGAGCAATATAATCTATCGTTTCAGGTATGCCTCCTGTTTCTTCAAAAAGTTCTCTCTTGATTGCTTGTATACTTTGTTCTCCTTCTTCAACCTTACCACCTGGAAACTCAATGCCACGCATTTTGTGCTGAGTAAAAAGTAACTGGTTCTTATATAGTGGAATAGCTAAAACATGATTACCATCAGGACAGTCGTTGTTCGTTTTGTAACTCATTGTGACACGTCTATTATCTTTATCTAGAAACTCCATGTTCCATACTACTCCCTTCAATATGTTAAACTAATTTATAATCGTATTACTGGTTGGAGGCCTATAATGTTAAAAAAATTATTTCTTGGAATAATCCATATCTATCAACGCTATATTTCACCTATGACGCCACCTACATGCAGATTTTATCCTACGTGCTCAGAATATACGCGAGAAGCGATTGAAGTTTATGGCCCATTCAAAGGTGGCTATATGGGAATTCGTCGCATTCTTAAATGTCATCCTCTTCATAAAGGTGGATTTGATCCAGTTCCTTTAAAAAAGGATAAACATAGACACTAATATAATTTAAGCAATTTTGATTTATCGATTTGAGGGGGGTGAAATGAAATCATCCCCTCCTTTAATTTACCGACACCTTGCGTGAAATCGTCAGTAAAATAATAACCATCTGGGGTTACATCCCCAGGATAATCACCTTCTCGAGCTAATAATGCAGTAAAGTAACGACTTAGTCCATATTCGTACATTCCACCTATAACCACTTTAATATCAATTGATTTCAATTCACGAATCAATGATTGTACTCTATCAAGACCACCCACTCTAAATGGTTTAACAACCACTACTTTAACCGGGAATTGGTTAACAATTGAGATAATACTATTTATATCAGTAGCTTTTTCATCGAGTGCAATTGCAGGGTATTGCGTATGATCAATGTGTAAAATTGAAGACAACGATTTGAATGGCTCCTCTACATAAAGTATATTTTGGTCATTTATAGATTCTAATTTTTGAAAATCTGAAACATCTAGTGACTCATTAGCATCTAATGCTAATTCAAAATCATAAGGTAATATGTCATCTAAAAGTGAGATGTCATCATTCAGTTGACCTGTCCATTTCAACTTTATACGTTTGGGTTGAGTTTGTTTTAAGTACTCAAGTTGTTGTGCACTTATGCCACTTATCGTTGCACCATACGCTACTTTAAACTTCGGTAAATCATGATACATCTGATAAATCGCCATAACCAAAGTACTTCTCGCTGCGGGATAATTGTCAAGTATATCTAAATATGGTTTCCAATCTTCATATTTATGAAAAGAGTTTTTAACAATACTTTCCGACCATTGTGAAAGTATTTCTTGTACAGTTTCAATCGTTTCTTCGTTGTACCAATTTGTTTCAAATGCATTGCACTCTCCAAAAAAAGATTGATCATCTTCACTTAAAATTTCAACAATAAGCGCTTTTCGGTGTGTCATTTTAACTTTGGGAGTTACAATTGGATTTACAAATTCCTGATTGTAAAGATACAAATTCACTGCTTTAATCAACATATTAGTGTCCTCTATTTATCATTTTATTGCGTTGTAATTTACCCGTTGATGTATAAGGTAAATGTTCAACCTGATGAAACGCTTTAGGTATTTTATATTTAGCTAAATGTGATTTAAAAAAGTTTATCAATTCCGTATTAGAAATGATACGTTCTGAAACGTAATAGAGCACTGGCACTTGTCCCCATGTTGCATCTTCTTTCGCAATACAAACAGCGTCATTAATTTCTTTATGTGTTTTAGCAATTGTTTCTATCTCATAAGGATAAATATTTTCCCCACCACTGATGATTAAATCTTTGCGACGGTCATAAATCATTACAAACCCTTCTTCATCAATTTCTGCTATATCACCCGTTTTAAAGTAACCATCTTCAAAAGTATCGCTCAACCCTGTTGGATATAAATAACCATTCATCACATTGTTTCCTTTTATGAGAAGTTCTCCATGACCTTCACTATTAGGATATTTGATTCGTACCTGTACGTTTTCACTTGGTTTACCAACAGTGTCATATCTTTGTGCAAGCATCTCAGGTGTAGCTGTCAAAAATTGAGAACATGTTTCTGTCATTCCAAATGAATTGTATATTGGCAAATGATAATTTAATGCTTCATCAATCAGCGTGGATGATAATTTGGCGCCTCCAAGTAAAATTTTCTCTATTGAAAACGGTTGGCTTAATCCTGCATCCATAAGCCATTTAAGTGTTTGTGGCACTAAAGATACATGTGTAGGTCTTTCTGCTTTAATAATCGCTAACATCGTTTGCGTATTATATTTTTCCAGTATACGTACCGTAAAGCCCTCGATTATAGAACGTAACAACACACTGAGCCCTGAAATATGATATATCGGTAAAACAGATAACCATTTCGTAGTTTCATCATATCCTAAACTTTTTTTACAACCAATCGCACTTGCATAATGATTTTTAAATGTTTGTGGTACTGCTTTTTGAGGCCCTGTCGTACCTGATGTAAACATGATTGATGCAATACGTTCATCATTAAATGTTTCGTCATTGGTATGACTTGGATATTGTTCTAATTCAGATAAATGTATCACATTGAAATGTGATAAATGAAATGATTGAGTTGTTAATATTGTTGTTATATTAATAGAATTCATTTGATTTATCATTTCAGTTTCTGTTAAACGCGTATTTAGCATTGCTATTTCAACATTAGCTAACCAACACGCGTTAATAAGCGCAATAGACGCAATATCATTCTTAATGTATAATCCTACTCTATTCAAATTCAAAGAAAGTATATGTTCTGAAATTGAAAGTGCTTTATCATATAATTCTTTAAACGTTATAGAATGATTTCCATCTGTAACTGCTATCTTATCTCTATTTTTAATACTTTGTTCTTTTAACCAAAAATCCACTATTCATTCCTCCATATAGATACATTCTAATTATAACGATATTTGAGTTAGTTAGCATTGGTTGTGTTTAAGAAGTAGCATTTTTAAATGACGTTAACTTATAAGTATAAAGATTTAAAGTGCATTTCAACTATTAAATAATAAGCTACTTTTTATTTAAAAAATAAAAAGAGTTTAAAGTGATAATCACCACTTCAAACTCTGATAAACTATGATATTCAATTATTGCCAAGCCTCATAGCAGGCTGGCTACTGTGTTCAATGTATTTCGTTTTATAAGCTCCACGCATTGTCGTTGACCTATGAATATTATAATATATTTATACAATAAAATCAAAATTTTTATAATAACTAATCACATAGATTCTAATTAATTTAAGTAGCATGTATTATCACTTATTAACGATAAAAAAAGCAAGGTCAACGTGCCAGAAATTTTATTTTCTAGACACTTCTTTGACACTTGCTCACTCTAAACCATATTATGATAGACTTTTATAATGGAGAACAAGGGATTCGAACCCTTGAAGCGCTTGTGGCGCTTACACACTTTCCAGGCGTGCTCCTTCGGCCAGACTCGGACAGTTCTCCTCAATATTAATAACTAAATTACATAAAAAAACAGAAGCGATATTTCACTTCTGTTTGTATGACTCCTACGGGACTCGAACCCGTGTTACCGCCGTGAAAGGGCGGTGTCTTAACCGCTTGACCAAGGAGCCATGGCTCCGCAGGTAGGATTCGAACCTACGACCGATCGGTTAACAGCCGATAGCTCTACCACTGAGCTACTGCGGAATAATATGATGGAGCGGGTGATGGGAATCGAACCCACAACATCAGCTTGGAAGGCTGAGGTTTTGCCATTAAACTACACCCGCGTAGTAAACGATTATGGGGCGGTTGAAGGGAATCGAACCCTCGAATGTCGGAACCACAATCCGATGCGTTAACCACTTCGCCACAACCGCCAAAATGATTGAATGGTTCAGGACAGAGTCGAACTGCCGACACATGGAGCTTCAATCCATTGCTCTACCAACTGAGCTACTGAACCGTAATAAGTAATGGCGGTCTCGACGGGAATCGAACCCGCGATCTCCTGCGTGACAGGCAGGCGTGTTAACCGCTACACTACGAGACCTATTAAAACTATGTATTGCGGGAGGCGGATTTGAACCACCGACCTTCGGGTTATGAGCCCGACGAGCTACCGAACTGCTCCATCCCGCGCTAATATTATTTACGTCTCAAAAATCAGTACTTAACAAGTATATCATTTTATATTATCTAATGTCAATAATAATTTTAAATAAATTTTACATTCATTTAATCGAATCTTCATATTGAAATGGGACAATTGACTAATAGTAATCGCCTTTCGAATACTTTATTAGTATATATAGTATCATTAACTTAGTCAATAAGTATTCTAAACTATTTTGTGTAAAAAAACGCTACATTTAAAATATTTTAATTAAAGATACCAATTGGATATCTAATTACACTTGAAAGTATCTCTATATTTAATTATCAACCTTATTAATAATAAAAAGTAGGTAGCTTTAACTCCCTACTTAAATTAGTTTAAATGTAGAACGTATTAATAATAAAATCATATGTTTTATTATTTAGTCATGTAATGTTGCATTTTTTCTTGTAATTCAGTAAAAGATACAAAGCCCTCTTCTTCTAAGAAATGTCCACCTTCATCAACAATTTTAGTCTTACCACCTAATTCGTCAATTAAGTTTTGGGTTTCTATGTAAGAAACATAAGAATCATCTTTTGAAGCTAGTCCATAAAAGTGATTAACTTTAGTTTTAATTAAACCATAATCAACATTAAACTCCCCTACATTTATTGAATCGTCTATTTTCTTCGCATCTTCTTTAAATCCTGCTATACTGAAGAACCCCTCAAATGGTCCGTCAATTGATAGACCTTCAATGTATTTCAAAGTAGCCAATGAACCATACCCATGAGTGACAAAATAAGTATCTTTAGATAAAAGTTCAATTTGTTGATTTAATTCGAAGACCCAATTGTCTATATTATCATTCTTACTTTCATCTAAATGGAATAATTGAACATCGTAACCTTCTAGTTCTAAATTATGTTGCAACCACTTATACCAGTGGTTATGAGAATTCCCTAATTGTGAATGAACTATAATTACATTAGTCATTAATATTTTTACCTCCTCAAACTTAAATAATAATTCTCAATTTATATAACAAAACACTTTTAAAGAGGCAATTTCACCTCAAAAAAAGTGTTTAAATTATTATATTTCATCAAGCAATTCTTCCACAGCATTTTTACCTTGTTGAATACAATCTGGAAGCCCAACCGCTTCAAATGGTGCACCTGTAATTCTGAGTGCAGAATAATTATTTTTAACGTGTTGTTGAATTTTTCTTATTTGACCAATATGACCAATGTGATATTGAGGCATGCTTTTAGTCAAACGATTGACAATTGTAAACTCCGGATCTCCATGGAAAGTCATCATTTTATTTAAATCACGACGTGCGATAGTCGCAATTTCATCATCAGTATGATCTTCAACAACCGTATCACCTGGTTTACCTACATATGCTCTAATTAAAACTTTTCCTTGCGGTGTAGTAAAAGGCCATTTTTTACTAGTCCAAGTACAAGCTGTAATATTTGTATTACTTGTTCTCGCGATGACAAAACCAGTACCGTTATATGTGTTTTCAATATTCTTCTCATCAAATGCAAATACAACCGTTGCAACTGAAGTAGAATCCATCTCGTTAAAGTATTTAAAAGCTTGATCGTGATTGAACCATTTCATAAATGTTTGATGAGGCGTAGTAATTAAAATACCATCAAATTGTTCACTGTATTGATCAGTTACTATTTCATAATTGTCATTGTTAATAATGATATCTTCTACATGTGTTTGATATTTCATCTTTACGCCTTTATCTTGTACATTTTTAGCTAATGCTTCAATAAATGAACTTAATCCGTGACGAAATTGTTTAAACTGACCTTTAGGGGCACCAGGATATAATTGACGTTTTTTAATACGTTCAGCCTTTTCGTGTTGCATACCCTTGATTAAACTACCATACTTTTCCTCTTGTTCTTTAAAATTAGGAAATGTACTCATTAAACTTAATCGATCTATATCGGTACCATAGATACCACCCATGAGGGGTTCTATTAAATTTTCAAGCACTTCATTTCCTAATCGTCTTCTAAAAAACGCTCCAACTGATATATCATCCTCAATTTTTATTGGGGGTATTACCAAATCTAGTCCCGCTCTTAGCTTACCTATTGGTGAAATAAGTCTTGTTTTTAAAAACGGTTTAATATCAGTTGGGATGCCCATAATCGAACCACCTGGTATAGGATACAATTTATTTTTAGCGAAAATGTATGATTGACCTGTTTCATTAGTAATTAAATCATCTTCAAGTCCAATATCTTTTGCTATATCAGTCATGATTGTTTTTCGTCCAAGATAAGATTCAGGGCCAAGTTCTATAGTATATCCATCTTTACGATACGTCTGTATCTTTCCACCTGGTCGATTTGTCGCTTCAAAAATGGTTACATCTATATCTGGTTTATAATGTTTTAAATAATATGCGCTTGAGAGGCCAGTTATTCCTGCACCAATAATTGCAACTTTTTTACTCACATTGAGTCCCTTCCTTTATTAAAAAACTGTTTTTATTTCATCCACGATAGCATTAATAAATAATGGATTCGTGTTAGGCATTGTTGGACGGTAGTAATTTGCTCCTATCTCATCACAAACAACTTTACATTCATAATCATTATCATACAGTACTTCTAAATGCTCACATACAAAACCTACTGGCGTGTAGATAAAGTGTTTATATTGATGTTCGTTATACAACGTTCTTGTTAAATCTTGTACATCGGGTCCTAACCAAGGTGTACCTGTGTGACCCTCAGACTGCCAGCCTTGAGCAACGTGTTTAATATTTGAAGATGTTTGTAAACGATTCATTGTATCTTTTAATTCATCAGGGTATGGATCATTATTTTTTTCAATTAAACCTTTAGGCAAACTATGAGCTGATACAACTAAGATTGTCTCATCATGTTCATCTTGAGGAATTTGCTCTAAAGTTTCATTAATTTTATTAGTCCAATACTCAATAAATTTAGGTTGGTGATAATAATGTTCAACATGATGTAAAGCAATATCGTATTTATCGGCCTCTTCTTTAGCACGTTTATTGTATGATCCAACTGAGAAACTAGAATAGTGTGGCGCTAAAACAACAGTAACCGCTTCTTTAATACCATCTTTATACATTTTTTCTACAGCTTCTTCAATATAAGGAGAAATATGCTTTAGACCTAAATACAATTTAAATTCCACATCTTCATAAACTTGATTTAAAGCATCTTTTAATGCTTCAGCTTGACGATCAGTAGTGCCAGCTAAAGGAGAAAGACCACCAATAAATTCATATCGGTCTTTTAAATCTTGTAATTCCTCATCAGTTGGTCTCTTACCATGTCTAATGTCTGTATAATATGGTTCAATATCACTCTCTTTATATGGTGTTCCATATGCCATAACTAATAAACCTACTGTCTTAGTCATTAAATAAAACCTTCCTTAATCTTTGTATTCTTAATACTATTTACTTGTATAATCATGAACAAATTGAGTAACTCGCTTTAATGTATCAGGTTGTACTTCAGGAAAAACACCGTGTCCTAAATTAAAAATGTGTTTACCTCTTTCCATGCCCTCGTCCAGAATGTCACGTACTCTTTGCTCTATTACGTCCCAAGGCGCGAGTAACAATGACGGATCTAAATTACCCTGTAACGTTTTATTAACACCCATTTTTGTAGCTGATGAGATAGACGTACGCCAATCTAATCCTAGGACATCTATTGCTAGGTCATTCCATTCATTAATTAAATGGCTTGCACCCACTCCAAACATTATGACAGGAACATCATATTTAGCTTTAATTCCGTTAATTAATTTATCCATTGAGGGTTTAATATAATAGCGATAATCTTGAACATTTAAAGCTCCAACCCATGAGTCGAAAATTTGAATCAGCTCTGCGCCCGCTTCCACCTGAGCAACCACATAGTCAATTGATACTTGTACGAGATGATTCATTAAAGCAAACCATGTTGCCTCATCCCCATACATCATTGCTTTAGTATAATTATAATTTTTTGAAGGGCCGCCCTCAATCATATAGGAAGCTAATGTAAATGGCGCACCTGTAAACCCAATTAATGGTACATTCAATTTCTCTTGTGTTAGCAATTGAATTGTTTCAAGTACATACGGTACATCTCGTTTTGGATCAATTTGAGTTAATTTATCTACATCAGATACAGATTTAATTGGATTGCTAATCACTGGTCCAATACCTGATTTAATATCAACATCAACACCAATTGGTTTCAAAGGTGTCATTATATCTTTATATAAAACTGCTGCATCAGTATTGTAATTATCAACTGGTAATTGAGTTACATAAGCACATAATTCAGGTTGGTGTGTGATGTCGAAAAGTGAGTATTTCTCTTTTAATTTTCGATATTCTGGTTGTGAACGGCCAGCTTGGCGCATAAACCATACAGGTGTATGAGATGTTTTTTCACCTTTAATTGTTTGTAAAATTGTATTATTTTTATTATGCACCTTATAGTCCTCCTAAATTAAAATCATTCTTATCTATAATATCATATGCTGATATAATTATCGTTTATCTACACTTAAATGTCATAAAAAAGACAAAGCATAAATGTACATTTCAATTCATTAAATTATAATAATTTATTAAACAAAATTATAGTATATTTATATGCTTAAAAATATCCCGCAATAAGACTAAATGAATTTTTAAAATATTTAAACAATACATACAATTATTATAGCTAGTATCATTAATTAATCGTATAATATAAACAATAAAGGAGGTATGAGTCATGAACATATATACAACTTATGGGACTTATGGTTATTTAAATCAAATCCGAACAAATAATACTGATAGAAATCTATTTTTATTTTCAACAAATGATTCTTCTGTAATTATTGAAGAATCTGATGAAAAATCAATTTTAAAACATCCAACTGTTTATACAACTGTTAATGCTATTAATGACTTAGATCAAACACATTTTTACTCAGCAATATTTATCCCTTCTTCTGATGATCATGTCCATCAATTAGAAAAACGTATTGCAAATTTGGAATTAAATTTCGATAAGTTTGCCGGTTTTAAGAGTTATCGTTTTTTAAAGCCAGTGCAAGGAACAACTTACAAAGTTTATTTTGGTTTTGCTAATCGCCAAACTTACGAAGATTTTAAAGAAACAGATACATTTAAGGATTATTTTTCAAAAGATGCATTAAGACATTATTTTGGTTCTAGTAGTCAACATTCTAGCTACTTTGAGAGATATTTATATCCAATCAAGGAATAATAAAAAGGTTGCCTGTTAACTAGATTTAGTTTAACTTGTTCTAGTCATAGGCAACCTTTTTAATCTTTAAGTAGTGATTCTTGATATTGTAATTTCTTAATTGTGCTTCTAATCGTTAACCACCCTACTATAAAGAAGATTAGAGCGAAAAAGAAATATTGTGGGTAAATACTGATAAATGCAATTGAAAAAATTATTCCTATAATTAACATCAAGCGATAAAGAAATTTTTCATAGCCTTTAATCACTTCGACATCTGATACTGGCCAAACTTGAGGCCATAATCCATAGGCTTGTTGCGTATAAAATTGAGACATTTGCAATAATGTAATGTACATAAACAGACATCCAATAATTGCTGAAACAATCGGAAACGATAGCCAAATCATTAGCACTAAAGCAATGACAATCAGTCTAAATATAATACTAAAAGCATCTCTACCTCTTACAAAGCTACGTGTAAACAGATATAAATACATATTTTTAGAATTAAATTTCCGGCCTTTAGGTGTAGGTAATAAGAAATCTAAATATCTACGTCTAACTGCAGACTCTTTTAAATGTTTAACATCCGTAAACATATTTACGAATTTATAATAATTTGTATGGTGTCTTTCTTCAATATTTATCATTCGTTCCCATGGATATAAATTAACTCGATTTAATTTAGGTAACGCTAACATTCCGCCAAGTAATATAAACGTAAAGATAACTCCCCAGTACATTTGGTAACCCAATACTAAGTCATATGTTACTAAATTAATCAAAAATAAAATTAAACTTATACTCCAACTTGATTGCTTTAGTTGATACCATTGCCATCTCACTTTCAATCCAATCCATGGATGTATCAATGTTAAAATACTCAAAATGATAAATGGTGTTATGAAATCACCATCTAATTTAGAAAATAACGGAAACAAGATAATGAGTATTACTAATTGTATCGCTATTCTATTAAAATAGCTGTAGCGAATGCTTAGGTTCATATAATTTTTCATATGTTTTTCAAAAGGCAATAAAAATATTCTATCCGCATCTTTTAAAAATGTTCGTATTGGAAAGATAGATGTTACAGCTAATATTATACTTGCACATAACGTATAATCTATATGTTTAGGTATATGTTGCAACCATTGACCATAACCTAATATAAATGCTCCCAATAAAATTAATAAAAATACTGAAAAATGGCCATTAAAAATAAATTTATTATAATAACGCTTTTCTTTTTGAATGGTGTTTAATCTAGATTTAAATAATGAAGTAGCTGAATTATCCATTTTCTTGACCACCTTGTGTGACATGTATATAGATGTCATCAAGTGTGTGACCACTTAAACCAGTTTGTTTACGTAGCTCCTCTAAATCACCGAAAGCAACCACTTTACCTTTATCTAAAATAATAAAACGATCACAATAACGTTCTGCAGTTGCCAAAATATGCGTACTCATTAAAACAGTACGTCCTTCATTTTTCTTTTCTACCATTAAATCCAACATGGATTGAATCCCTAGTGGATCAAGTCCTAAAAATGGTTCGTCAATAATATATAATTCTGGATTGACAATAAATGCACATATTATCATCACCTTTTGTTTCATACCTTTAGAGAAATGACTAGGAAAGACCTTTAATTCATTCTCTAATCTAAATGTTTTAAGTAAAGGTCTTGCACGTTTCATTGCTTCTTCTTTACTCAATTGATATGCCATTGCAGTCATCGCAATATGCTCTTCTAATGTTAATTCTTCATAAATAATTGGTGATTCAGGTATATAAGATAACTTTTTTCGATAAACTTCGATGTCATCTGTAATTTCTGTATTTGAGATAGAGAGATTACCCTCAGTTGGCGTTAATAAACCTAGCATATGTTTAATAGTTGTGCTTTTGCCTGCACCATTTAATCCAATTAAACCAACAATTTCCCCTGCTTTTAATTCAAAATTTATATCTTCAATAACAGGACGTTTTCCATAACCACCTGTTAAATGTTCAACTTTTACTGTCATAAGGCACCTCCATGAATAACATTGTACCAAAATTAGCTTTTAACTACTAAAATTACATTTACTTCACTAACGAAATTTTATTTTACTAATGCTATAATAAGCTATAAATACGTAAAAGGAGTGCATTCAAATGGCTGAAACTGTATTTAGTAAAATTTTATCTGGAGAGATTCCAAGCTTTAAAGTTTATGAAGATGACTTTGTTTATGCATTTTTAGATATTTCACAAGTGACTAAAGGTCATACGCTATTAATTCCTAAAAAAGCGTCACCAAATATTTTTGAAACTGATGAAGAGACAATGGCTCATATTGGTGCAGCTTTACCTAAAGTCGCTAATGCAATTAAGAAAGCTTTTAATCCTGATGGTCTAAATATCATACAAAATAATGGTGAGTTCGCAGATCAATCAGTATTCCATATTCATTTCCATTTCTTGCCACGATACGAAAATGATATCGACGGTTTCGGATACCATTGGGAAACACATGAGAACGAAATTAATGATGAACAAAAACAAGCTATCGCTAATCAAATCAAAGCGCAATTTGATTAATTCTGCATATTGAATGTCATTATAGGGTAATATACAATTATAATTAACTTGTCGAAATATGATTGTTGTAGAATCTGAAATTTATTTCATTTCTTATTCTATTATTATCCTGTAACGACATAATAAGTGAGGAGAATAGAACATGAAAATATCACGCGTATTATTTGGTATTACTGCGGGAGTAGCATCTGGAATTGCTGTTTCTTGGTTAAACCGTGATGATCAAAGTGTAAAAAATAACACGATTGATGCTAAAGAACCTACTGGGTCTCGCTCTGAATTAGAACGTGAAATTGAGTCACTTAAACGTAATTTCTTTAATATTATTGATTATGGCAAGCAAGTTAAAAATGATGGTGTCTCATATGGTAGCGAAATTGGTGATGAATTTAAAACACTAATTGGTGATTTTAAATCGGATATTAATCCTAATATCGAAAAATTACAATCACACATTGAAAATCTACAAAATCGTGGCGAAGAAATAAGTAATACTTTTTCAAAAGATAATAAATAAAGTTTTAATCATTAGATTAAACTGTGATACGGGAGTGGCGTTGAATTCATTATGAATATTTCGCTACTCTCTTTATTAATGCCAAAATTGACTTGACTGTTTTTACTGATAGTTAGATAATACGTAGCGTATATAAATAAGACCTATTAAGAGGTGTCAGTATGTTTCTATGTAAACGTCAAATTGATATTCATGCACGATTTGGTGTACCAAGAATTGCATTTTTAAGTTTTACTATTACAGTCATTGCATTTTTAATTAGTTATGAAATAATGTATTATTTTGTAAATACACCTTTGTCAGATCGACATTTTATTATCTTATTAATAATTGTTGCACTTATGTACCCTATCCATAAAGCATTACACCTTCTCTTTTTCTTACCTTATGTTAATTCATTTAGAATTCATAAATTAAACAAAAAGCGCTGGTTACCCTATTTTAATACGTATGTAAGTACGCCTGTACATAAGATATACTTTTGTATTAATTTAATTTTACCTTTTATTTTAATAACTATATTTTTGATTTTTCTAACGATGCATTTTCCGCAATATGGACATTATTTTATGTTTTTACTTGCGTTAAATTTTGGCATATCTGTAATGGATTTTTTATATCTTAAAATTATTATTTTTTCAAATGAAGGTCATTTTATCGAGGAACATCAAACAGGTATAAATATATTAAATAAAGTGCCTTATCAATCTTTTCACTAAGTATCATAGTATCGAGCTTGAAACATATATAATGCCTCAAGTTCGATACTTTTTTAATGCTTAAGCCCTACTTAATCTCATACTTTGGCAGTATCTAGCCTATTTCTAATTGGTGATGTTTTCATAATATGTTATAGTAACGTTGTTATTAATGTAAAAGGAGCTATCAACTATGAAAATTATGAATAAATTAATTGTTCCAGTAACTGCGAGTGCTTTACTTTTAGGTGCATGCGGTTCAAATGCAACAGATTCAGAAAGTAATACATTAATCTCTTCTAAAGCTGGAGATGTAAAAGTAAAAGATGTAATGAATAAAATTGGTGACGAACAAATTGCTAGTACGTCATTTAGCATTGCGTTGAATAAAATTCTAGCTGATAAATATAAAGATAAAGTCGATACAAAAGATATCGATGATGAAATTAAAAAAGAACAAAAACAATATGGTGGCAAAGATCAATTTGAAAGTATGCTTAAACAGCAAGGTATGTCTTTAGATGATTATAAAGAACAGAAAAAACTTGCCGCATATCAAAAACAATTATTAGCTGATAAAGTTAAAGTGTCAGACAAAGAACTTAAAGAAAACACTAAAAAAGCTTCTCATATTTTAATAAAAGTTAAATCAAGCAGTAGTGATAAAGAAGGTTTATCAGACAAAAAAGCTAAAGAGAAAGCTGAAAAAATTCAAAAAGAAGTTGAAAAGAACCCAGATAAATTTGGAGAAATTGCTAAGAAAGAATCTATGGATTCTTCAAGTGCCAAAAAAGATGGTTCTCTAGGTTATGTAGTTAAAGGACAAATGGTAAGTAAATTTGAAAAAGCACTATTTAAACTAAAAGAAGGTCAAGTTTCAGATGTGGTTAAAACGGACTATGGTTACCATGTCATTAAAGCCGATAAAGAGAGTGATTTTGATAAACAAAAATCTAAACTTAAAGCTAAACTAATCGAACAAAAGGTACAAAAAGATCCTAAGATTTTAACAAATGCGTATAAAGATTTATTGAAAGAATATGATGTAGATTATAAAGACAGTGATATCAAGAAAGCTGTAGAAAACACTATTTTAAATCCTGAGAAACTTAAACAACAACAGTCATCTTCAGATAGTTCTTCAGCTGCATCAGGTTTATCTTCATAATTTTCATAGTATTAACATTAAATCGTAAGGGAGCAAGTCTTAATTCTTAACGAATTGATTGACTTGCTCCCTTTCTCGTGTTCAAAATTGTATAAAACAAGCGTTTTTACCCACTACATTGTCTATTCATTAATTGATATTGTAAGGTAAAAACGCTTTTAAATTAGTCTAATTTTTCCGGATTGTAGAATTGTCGATTTTCCATACCAAAAATTCTTTCAGTAAATTGACCTTTATCTGTTTTCTTAAATGCTTTTTCAAACATATTCATTTTTGCATCAATATTGTCGATAAAGAATAATATTTCCGCTTCTTTTAAATGTGGCAATTTAGGTGATCCAAATTCCATTTTTCCGTGATGTGCTAAAATCATATGACGAAGTAACATCACTTCTTCACCATCAATTCCTAACTCTTTCGCCGCTTCCGCAACTTCATCACTTGCAATTGATATATGTCCTAACAAATTACCTTCAACTGTATATGTTGTAGCCACTGGACCACTTAATTCCCTTACTTTACCTAAATCATGCAAAATAATTGAACTATACAACAAACTACGGTTTAACAATGGATAAATGTTGCATAATGACTTAGCTATTTCTAGCATTGTAAGCACGTGATAACTTAGTCCACTTGCAAAATTATGATGGTGTGAACTTGCTGCAGGATACGTAAAAAATTTATCTTGATATTTTTTCAATAGATGACGTGTTATACGTTGTAAATTAGCATTTTCAATATCTAAAATATAGTGTGAAATGTTTTCTTGGATTTCATCCGGAGATAAAGGTGCACCATCAACGAAATCTTGAGTCTTAAATCCGTCTTCTGGATTAGCTAATCTAAACTTATTGACTTTCATCTGTTTACGACCTCGATAATTAATCACGTCGCCTTTAACCCAAACAATTGTCTCAGGTTTAAGAATCTGCATATCTTCTTTACTAACAGTCCATAGTTTGGCTTCAATATCACCACTTTTGTCTTGTAAGAATAAAGTCATATAGTCTTTTCCTTGAGCAGTAACACCTTGTGTAGCTCTATGAATTAAGAAGAAATTTTCAACCGAATCTCCTGGATTTAGCTTTTCTACATTTCTCATCGTTTTCCGCCTTCCTCTAGTTTATTTAAAATTAGCATCTCTTTAGAAGGAATTGCAGCATCTTTCATGCAAGTGAAGTATAACACTTGATAATCTTTCGCTAATTCTCTTAAATAGTTTAACATCATTGATTTTCTTTGTTTATCAAAATGAACAAAAGCATCATCAATAATTATTGGGAAAGGATAATAAGGTCTTAAAATCTTAATCAAACTAATTCTAAGTGCAATATATAATAATTCTTTCGTTGATTGACTTAGTTCAAGTGGATGATACATTTGGCCATTATTATGTTTAACCATTATTGTATCATTTTCATAAGTTATCATATTATAATTCCCTTGTGTCAGAGCCGTAAATATATTTACAGCTTCATTTATAACTTGAGGTAATCGTTTATCTTTAATTTGCTTAATATGTTCATTTATTAATCCTTCTAAGTAACTTAAACTAGCCCAATCTTTAGCTAAATCATTCATTCTATTCTTCAAGTTATAATACTCATGTCTTAACTTAGATAATGTTTTATCTGTCTCCATGTAATTAATTTGAGCGGTTAAGTCACTAACTTCAGTTTGTTTATCTAAATACTGATCGTTATATGCATCAACTTGTTTAGCAAGAAGCGCATCTTCTTCTTCCAATTGAGCAGTTGTTTTTTCGCTCAAATTCGAACTATCTTCATAAGAGAAATTTTGATTTTCGAGATATGCAGTTAAATCATTAAATCTTGCAAGTTGTTGGTGATACAATTGATATTGCTCGTAAGATTGATAATACGCTTCTTCACTTGAAACATTGATATAAGTAAATAATGTATTTATAGTTTTTTCATTTTCTTCTAATTGTTCTTTTAATTGTTTCAATTCATTACTTAATAACTCTATTTGACTTTTAAGTTGTTCTTTCTTCTCTTTATTACTCTCGTATTTAGAAATCCAGCTCTTCATATCATTAAATAGTGAAGCTTTATTAAATGGTGTGATTTCATTTTCAGTATTTTTAAGCGCTTTATCATAAAAATGTGTCAATTTCTGATTTACTTGTTGATGTTGATCTAATAATTTACTGCGGTAACTGTCATTTGATTTAAGTTGATTCATAGTTTTAAAGCTATCTAGTAATAAATCATCTGTCATTTCATTAGGTACTTTCACATTTTCTTTAACTGCATTTAATTTTTGAGTTAAGTCATTGATTTGTTGTTCTGTTTTTTGCAGTAAATTCTCTTGATGATTTAATTTATTAGCTAATACACTTTTATTGTTACTTGCATTACTCCAACGTTCACGTAGTTGAAATTGTTGATCTAAGTCGAAGTTTAAATCGTAATTAGATTCCAAATCATTAATTTGTTGTTCCAAATCATTAATTTCTTCACTAATTGATTCACTGTAATCAATTTCTTTGGTCTTAACCAAGAAAGTACCAACAATAAATATGACAGTTAAGATTGCAAATATAACTCCGAAAATTAAATTTTGTGTCACAAATGAGAATAGTGTTAAACCCAGACCAACTATAGACAACACTATAAAACTTAATCTAAGCCACCAATTTCTCTTTTGCTTTCTTTCTTTATCAGAATTAAATGTATCTTTAAGTTTGTTATACAGATTTTCTTTCTCATGTAGTTCTAACTTTTGTTGATTATATTGTTTCTTTTTATCCAGTGAATCTTCAGAAACTAAATTCTTTTCCAAGTTTTCTATTTCCTGAGATAACGTATTTTGTTCAATTTGATTTTCATCAATAGCTCTTTCAATTTGTTGTTTTAACACTTTTTGCTCATTTCGCGTCTTGATAGTTTCACTAACATAATTCTTCATAGATTCAGAGGTATCTGTATTGTGATAAACTTCTTGCCAACCAATACTTGTTTTCAAATCAGCTTCTTGACGCTCGTAATCATCAATTTCTTGCTTAAGTGAAGAAGATTTCAATTCAGCTTGTTGAATTTCATTTTCATCACGAGTTAAATGATAAATATGATTAGCTGTATCTTCGTTCAAAGCAGGAATTGTATTAAATTCATTCTCTAATTGTTTTAATTTCTCTTCACGCAAACTTATATCTCTAGCTAGAGATTGTTTGTAATTTGAAGCTGTTTCATAACGCTCGATCCCTTTTTCCGGAAAACTTAATGGCTCAATATTAAGTTTTTGCTCTAAATCTTTCCATTCTTGAGCTTGTTCATGAATAGCAAGTTGCTTTTGTTTACTTTCATGCATTTTTGATAATTGGTTTAGATTGGCTTTTAAATGTTCCAAATGACGTTGTGATTTATCTCTATCATCAACTAAACGATGATATTCATCTAACTTAGATTCTTCTTCTCTTATTTGGGCTTCAAGGCTTTTCAATTCATCAAGCTGTTGATTGAGTATTGGGTTTTTTCCAGCCTTTTTATAAAGCGTGGTTTTCTTTTGACTGACTATTTTATTCATCATTGTGAACTCAGAAGAACCTAATGCACCTGCTTCAAGTAAATAACTTTGTAATTGGTCCTCATCTAAGTTACGGTGAATATCTTGTAATCCAAGCACATTAAACGAGAATATACCTTGATAAGTTTTCTTAGAAATGTAATTTAATTTTTTCTTGAGCCAAGTTTCGTCTCGAATCAAACCATTTTCTAGGTAAACTTTTACATCACCTGAAATGTTACCTTTAACTCTCTCTACTACGATCTCTGATTGGTCATCTAGTATAAGCGTAAGTTTTCCCCCATACTGATTACCCATACGGGGTTCAAGTCGAGGTTCTTTTTCTTTTTTCGTTGGAAAGCCAAAAAGTATAGAATGTATGAAAGCTTGAATCGTTGATTTACCAGCTTCATTCTCACCAAAAATTTCAGTAAATTCACGGTTGAACTCTATTTTGCGATGCACAAATTGGCCATAGCCGTAAATCTCTAAAGATTTAATGATCATCACTTTCACCTCTCATGTCTGCCTTTAAAATTTTCTCAGCGCGATTAACAAGTTCAACAGTATCAAACTCAGTATAATCTTCTAAATATTTGGATGCTCTAGGGTTTAAATATAATTCAGTCATCGCCTCTTCAAACACTTTATTATCTTTGATTAAATCAGCTGAAAATTCTCTTACAAGAGGTACTTCATCCATTTGCATATATTTAAATGTGAGCGTTTCTATGATTACGAAGTGATGTTCATTTTCTTCATAGTCATCAATCATTTCTTTAATTTGACTAATGTCTTGTGAAGATATGGGTCTATCACTGTCAACATTTACAGTTAATCTATAAAAAGCCTTTCCATCAGAACGTACGCTTTCTTTGAAGGATTGAATTGCTTCATAGATACCTTGTTTTGTAAGTTTGTCTGTATTGATAGCAGCTTCTTCAAATCTAATTTGTTGCGTTGGAATAAAATTAGCGTTTAATCGTAAATGGTCACCTTCTACCAATAAACATCCCTTAGGTCCTTGCTCACCAAAATGACGTCCTTGAATGTTTCCAGGATAGTAAATTGGTGGCATATCACTTAATTCTTGTCTTTCATGAATATGGCCAAGTGCCCAATAATGATATAGTTTTTGATTCAAATCTTCTAAAATAAATTCAGTATAGCGATTTTTAGTTGAAGATTTACTATAAGTACCGTGTAACATTCCAATATGAATACCTTTTTTACCTTGGCTAGATGGATACTCATCAATTTTATTTTCATAACTTGTATCATGTTGATAGCTAAAACCATGAACAAAAATTGTCTCTCCATCTTTTGTGATAGCTTGATATGTTTCTACTCTATTTGAGAAGACCGAAACATTATCTGGCCAATCATTAGTAATTTTTTCAGTAAGTGGATCATGATTACCATGACTTATGTAAACGAAAATTTGTTCTTTTTCTAATCGCTTAAATTGTTCTTTCAAGAATACTTCAGCACGCAACGTACGATTCTCACTATCAAATAAATCTCCAACGATGAGAACAAAATCAACTTCTTCTTTTAATGCTGTATCGACAATCTTCTTAAAGCTTTCATAAGCACTGTTTTGAACATCTTCAAAAATTGATGGCGCCAAATGACTTTTAGATTTAAAGGGGCTGTCGAGATGTAAATCTGCACAGTGAATAAATTTTATCATTGAAATTAGCTCCTTAATTGCATCTTCGTTTATCTTTATGTATTCCTATATTTTACCATAACTTATTTAATTGGGGCGATGAACTTATATATTAAAAAAGCTACAAAACTTTCAATTGAAAGCTTTGTAGCTTATTGTGCTAACAATTAGTCAGCGTAAATTTCATCTAAAGGTTTAACAATGATTTGGTTAATTTCTTGGAATACTTGGCTCATTTTTTGCTCAGCTTGCATTAATTCAGAAATATTTTCATCTTTTTCAATTGCTTGAGCTTGTTCTTGAGCTTTTGCTAAATCTTCTTCAGGAATTTCTTCACCTTGCATTTGTTTTTGTTGGAAACTTAATTGAGTTTCACGGAACTCATCGAATAATTTTTTTGATTCTTCATTATCTTTAACTTTAGAGAAAGCATCTTTAATAGCTTTATATTCATCACTATCTCTTAATGCTTGTTCTAGTTGATTTGCATAATCATATAAATTTACTGCCATGTTTGTTTGCACTCCTTAGTGAAAAGTAATTTTGACAACTCTTTATTACCATAACATATTATTTATAGTTAGACAAAGATTGCGACTATACCTTGGAAAAATCCTATAATACCACCCAAAATGAAACCTAATGACATGATAAGTTTTAACTCTTTATTAGCGATTTCAATAATTAATCTTTCAATATAATCTAAGTCAAAGGTATTAATTTGATTTTCAACCATCTGACGTAAATTTATTTTTGTCATTATCGTTGATAAATGATTAGATGCTTGTTTAATTATTAAATCAGTAATTGCATTAGCAACTCCTACTTGAATTTGATCAACTAATTTTGGTGTTAACTTACTGATTGGAGTATCCATTTTTTCATTTAATTGTAAATTTGTCATGATTAAATGCACCAAGGATTCACTTATATTTGTAAATTGTTCTTCTTTAACAACATTACTTAAAGGTTGAGATTTTAATGTTTCATATTCACCTCGAATCACTTTGTCAATAATAACTTTTGCTTTAGGATGTCTTGTTAAACGTATTAATTCATGTTGAACACGTTCAGCAATACTTTCTTTAGTCATAAACATTTGTAATAATCCAACAATTTTACCTTTTTCAGCAAAAAATGTATCTAGCATATCGTAAATATCTCTAGCACCTTTATCTGAAGAAAGATAATTACGTGCACGTTCTCGAATTAAATCTCCTGCTTGGTCTAATTTTTCATCAACCATTGTTATTACTTCTGCAGGAAGAATTTCATTAATTGATGTTGCCTGTTTATCATAGTAATAATTATTCAATTTATTTATTATGGTTTTATCTAGCTTATTGTTAATGAGGTCATCAAGATCAAAATCAAATTGATTTGCAAATTTTCGTATTGTAGCATCGTCACTTTTTAGTTTAGACAATTGCTTTATTACTAAATCATTGATTGCTTCACGAGTATTTGGTTCATTTAACTTTTGATGTATAACTGACTCTGTTATCAAATGTTCTTCAATCACTTGACCTATCTTAGTAGCAATTTCTTCTCTTCTTTTAGGAATTAGACCAGGTGTAAATGGTATACGCATCTTGAATATATAATATGGTTTAAATGGATGGAATAACATTCTTATTGCAATTACATTTGTTACACCTCCAATTACAGCCCCTACTACTACCATAAATAGGATAACTAAAAAAGCTTGCATCTCGATTTCTCCTTAAAAATTATTTTCACAATATGATGATTATATCATTTTAGAATATATGGTTCCTTAATTTTACTTTTCATTAAAATTGAAAATGCTGAATTGTTTTGAAAATAAAAAAATCGAGCCGCGATATCAAATATCTTAGGCTCGTCTTTTAATTAATATCAAGTTAAACTTAAGCTGAGAATTTCTTGATATAAGATTAATCTCAGTTCAGTCAGTTTTACAACTAAGCTATGTAGTCTCAGAACATTATGTTCGCCATAAGTAATAACCACACACCTTGAATGTATATAAATTAAAAGTGATTAAATCTGGTGTGATTCTTCTATCACTTTCATATTAAATCATAATATTTTAACTACTATTAAACGTGCATTAATTCTTCTTTAGCATTTCTGTTAAAGTATGTTTCAGCTTCTCTTAATTTTGAAGTGCCAAAGATAGGTTGCTTTTCAGAATTTAAAACTCTATATATGTTGCTTACTTTATTACTTTGTAACATAAAACCATTACGTGTTTCGATAGTATTCCAATAAATATCACTTGTTGTTGAATGATTTGGATATGCACAATGATTACGTGAAATAGTTTGAACAATTTCTAAAGGATCGCAACCAAACGTATTATTTAAAACATCTGAATCTCTGAATAATGCACAAATTGAAACACATGTTGTCCAGTTTGGTAACACACGTTCTTTCTCAATTTGAACTAATGTTTTTTTTGAAAGGCCAATTGTTTGAGCCATAGTATCTTGCGTATAGCCCGCTTCAATTCTTACCATTTTAAATTTTGTTTGAATTAAATCTGTGAAACTCTGTCTATCCATATTTTATTCTCTACCTTTCTAATAGGGGTTAATTTATCCGGACACAAGAAATTGCAATAATACACATTTCTTGAAACACAAATTACATCTTAATATATTTTCAATAAAATGAAAAGAGGAATTTTTGTTTTTGTATACAATTTCATTAATGGCGAAATTATCAAAATAATTAAATTAATTTATTTGCTAACTCACTTCTAATAAGCCTTTACATTTTAATTGTATTTTCATTCCTACCTCTTTCACGATTTATTATATTACACTCTATACAAGTTTATTTTCAATAGCATAAATTGCTGCTTGTGTACGGTCTGTTACACTTAACTTATTAAATATATGACTAACATGTGTTTTTATTGTTTTTTCAGAAACGAATAACGTATTTGCAATTTCTTTGTTCGTTTTACCTTTTACCATTTCAGCTAATACTTCTATTTCTCGTTTAGATAGCTTATTAGTGTTATGAGGTTTTGAAGACACGGTCTCTATTACACTTTGTGCTTCTGGATGAATAATCCGTTTATTATTTAAAACGTCATGTATGGTTTGAATTAATTTTTGAGGCTCAACATCCTTCATTTCATATCCATCAGCCCCTTTATTAATAGCTGAAATAACATGTTCATCATCAACATAACTTGTTAATACCAATACTTTAATATCAGGGAAATGAGATTTCACGTATTCTGTCACTTCAATACCATTCATTTCAGGCATTACCAAATCAAGAAGGATGATATCTGGTATATCATTTTCATTTAAATAATTAATTAAAGATTGACCATCCGATAAGCTTGCCAAAACTTCCAAATCAGCCACCGTCGATAAAAGGAATTCCAATCCTTGTCTTACAATATGATGGTCATCAATCAATATGACCTTAGCCACAATTTTTTCTCCTTTCACCAATTTACAAAGGAAGCTTTAAAGAAAGCGTTGTTCCTTTGTTAGGCATTGTATCTATTTTAACTTGTCCATTTAATGCATAAATTCGTTGACTTATATTTTTTAACCCTTGTGATGAAGTATTAGTTTCTTTGTTCATATCGAAACCAATTCCTTCGTCTTTTGCAATAATGATCAACTTTTCTTTATCTTGTTTTAAAATAATATGCACTGAATTAGTTTTAGCATGTTTTTTAGTATTATTTATACATTCCTGTAATATCCTATAAACGTTCTCTTCTACGATATTCGATAAACTAATAATTCCCTCAACATTTATTGTTAGTTTTATATTTAGAATTTGCGCATATTGATTTAATGCCTGCACCAAACCATGCTCAAGACCTACTGGTTTAAGTTGCCAAATTAGTGTACGCATTTCATTAACCGCATTTTGACTTGTTTCTTCAATTGTCTTAAAAGCTTTTTTCGCAATTTCATCTGTCGTTATGTCATGTGCTGCATGAGCGGTCAATTTTAATGAAAATAATAATTGGTTTACTGAATCATGTAAGTCTCTTGCTAAACGATTACGTTCATTTAATCTAGCTGCCTCTTTTTCTTGATCAGTTAAATATATGCGTTTAATTGCAGAGCCTATCTGTAAAGCGACCGATTCTAATAGGGCTAAATCCTGTTCGCTATAACGCGTAGTATATGGTGATGCAACATTGAGTAAACCATATTGTTCTGTGCCAGAGCGTAGTGGCACTGTAGCATGGTGTGTTACACCTTCCGTTTCTGCTTTATATGCTTGATTTGCTAAATTTATTCTAGAACAATTGATTATGTTAGAAGCCTTCGTTAAACGCTCATTATGATACGCAGTGACACACCAACAAGATCCCTCTTTCATATAACAGCAATTATCCTTCTTTAATGCACCTGGAAGATCAACATCAGCTACCATCTCATGATGGCCATTATTATCTATAAAGAAGATCCAACCAGTTGTAAAGTTACTACCATTTATTAAATAATTTAAAGCACCGTGCATCATATTATATAATTCTGTTTCCTCATTGAGATATTCTGCTATTTCTTTTAATAATGCTAAGCGTGTTGGTTTTTCCATGAAATCGCCTCAGTTACTCATATTTGCATTAGTCTTATTATACAGTGAGATTTACATTTTTAAAAATGTAAAAATGTTTAAGTTACATATTATTATTTATTATGAAATTCGTAAGATTGTGATTAATATACGTTATTAGCAATCTGAGATATGGTATGATTAATGCGAATGCTATTAGGAGGAAATTATGAAGTTTAAAATACATGAGAATTATAATCAAAATACTTTGAGAGAAATTTTTCAATCATTGAAATTGCCTAAGAAAGACTTACATCAGTTAAATATGTCAAAAGATATAACTATTAACAATCACCCTGCGAAATTAACAGATAAAGTGGTTATCGGGGATGATATCTACATTCCAACACCAGTAGAAAAAAGTAATTACTTACCTAGTTATCGTTACGCACAAATTAGTTATGAAGATGATGATTTAGCTATTGTCATGAAACCTAAAGGCGTTAAGACGCATCCAAATGATTTAAAAGAGAGTAACACTTTAATGAATCATGTTATTTATACATTAGAAAGTGATTATGTCGAACCTATTCATCGCTTAGACCAAGAAACAGTTGGTTTACTCATTGTAGCTAAGAATCCTCTAATGAAAAAAATTCTAGATCGTATGTTGGAAGAAAATGAAATTACTAGAATATATAAGGCTAATGTTAAGTCATTATTACCAATTAAATCTCAAACTATTGATAGTCCTATAGGTAAGGATAAATTCCATCCTAATAAACGACGAATTTCTAATACAGGTCAACGAGCGATTACGCATATTCTTTCCTCTAAAATGATTAAAGAAGGCGTATGTCAATTGGATATTAAACTAGATACGGGTCGTACCCATCAAATTAGGGTTCATTTAGCTGAAATTGGTCATCCTGTTATAGGCGATCCTTTGTATGGTGATTCTACATTACGCCAACTAGAACTTAATAGTCATAAAATTGAGTTTAAACATCCACTCACTCAAGAATTAATATCAGTTAGTTTGGATGATGAATAATTAATAAGGAGTAACTATCGATTCATAGACAGTTACTCCTTTTATTAGTTATATGTGGTTGCTTTTTAGTGTGGGTCAACCATATCCTCAGGCTTAATCCATTCTTCAAATTGCTCTTCTGTAACATGACCAGATTGAATAGCAGATTCTTTTAAAGTTAACCCTTCTTTATGTGCTTTCTTAGCTATTTGAGCAGCTTTTTCATAACCAATGTGTGGATTTAGTGCAGTAACTAACATTAATGATTGATTTAAATAATTATTAATGTTTTCTTCAATTGGTTCAATGCCGACTGCACAATTATCATTAAACGTTTGCATACCATCTGCAAGTAAGTAAATTGATTGTAATGTATTATGAAGAATTACTGGTTTAAATACATTTAATTCAAAATTACCTTGAGAACTTGCAATACCAACTGTAGTGTCATTACCCATAACTTGTACTGCAACCATAGTTAACATTTCACATTGTGTTGGATTTACTTTACCAGGCATGATAGATGATCCTGGTTCATTTTCAGGAATTGAAATCTCTGCAAGTCCCGCTCTAGGACCAGAAGCTAACCATCTAATATCATTGGCGATTTTCATTAAGTCTGCTGCTACGGCTTTTAACGTACCATGTAATTGCACGACTTCATCATGTGAAGTCAACGCATGGAATTTATTTTCAGATGATACAAAGTTATATCCAGTATTCTCTGAGATAAATTTAGCAACTTTATTACCAAATTCTGGATGTGCATTAATACCTGTACCTACGGCAGTTCCACCGATAGCCAAACTTAAGATATGTTTTTTTGATTCAGCTAATAATTCTTCACATTTATCTAACATATAACGCCAGCCACTAATTTCTTGACCTAATTTAATTGGTGTCGCATCTTGTAAGTGTGTACGTCCAATTTTAATAATTGATTGGTATTTATCTTCTTTTTCTTTAAAAGTATCACGTAAATGTTTTAATGCAGGTTCAAGTTTTGTTTCAACTTCATGATATAATGCAACATGCATTGCTGTTGGAAATGTATCATTTGAACTTTGAGATTTATTCACATCATCATTAGGATGAATCGATTCATCGATACCTTGTTCTTTTAAATATTTATTTGCTACGAAGCTGACTACTTCGTTAACGTTCATGTTACTTTGCGTACCGCTTCCTGTTTGCCAAACAACTAGTGGGAAATGTTCATCTAATTCCCCTTTTAAAATTAAATCACAAGCGTAAACGATTGCATCTTTTTTAGCATCGCTTAGTTTTCCTAGTTCATGATTTGCTAATGCTGCACCTCGTTTTAATTGAGCAAATCCATATACTACTTCAATTGGCATACGTTCTTTACCTACAGGAAAGTTTCGTTTACTTCTCTCCGTTTGTGCACCCCAATATTTATCACCAGGTACTTCAATTTCTCCGAATGTATCGTGTTCAATTCTTACTGACATGCGATAATCTCCCCTTATACAATTATTTATTCATAGTATAGCATTATTTAAATTAAAGGGGCAATGCATTACTAAAGCGGTTTCAATAATACAAATTTATATCATAGATATAAAAAAATAACGATTGAAACAATGATTTAATGTCCCAATCGCTACTATCTTTGAAAAAATTTTGTCTTATCGTAATTGACCGTTGCTCGCTTAAGTTAGACTTGATATTTAACTTTTACTGCTTTAATAACAGCTAAAGCACTCAAAATATAAAATATAATACTTAAAGTTATTGTAATAGGACTTATTTGAACTAGAAATCCTATAAAACCAGTGAATTGCGTATAAATATCATTTAAAGAATAAATTAAAATACCAGTTATTAAAATACAACACAACACACTTATGAACACTCCTGTTTGATTACTCTTAATAAAAGGCTGAGCACTAATATTATCAATTAAGCCTTTAGATAAATTTAATTGTAATTTTATGATTTTAAACAAAATAGGTAAGTAAAGTGCACCGAATGCTATTGGAAATCCTTTGATAGAAAGTAAACTAATTATAATTGTGGCAATCGTAAGTGGAAGCCAATATTTATGTAACATTTTAAGCTCTCCTTATACATTTTCATTGAATTTTATTTTACCATAATTTTTATAGCATTAAATTGAATTAAATGATTGATTGATCAAATTACGCACTCAAATGACAATATATATTGCTTCATTAAAAAAATAACCTAAGACATCTTTAACATCTTAGGTTACTTAGTTCATAACTAATATTTATTTTGTTAATTATCATCAAGTTTTAATTTACTCATGCGATTGATTCAACTTGTCCTCGTCGTTTTCTTCAGAAATTTGTTCCATTTCTTTACCCAAGGTTTTCAAGTCATCTAAATCTTGAACCATCGCATTTTCTTCCTCATGATAATTTAATTCTGAATCTTTATTTTTAGTCATAACTCAGACCTCACTTTTAAATTTAAGCAAATCTAGCAGTGAAATATTCTTTAACATCCTCAGGTAAACCTTCTGCAGCTGCTCTATCTAAAACAACTGTTACCATTCTATGAGCTTTTAAATCAGATGGTTCAAAGCTAGATTTACCATTTTCTTCATAAAGTTTTTTAACAACTTCACGTTTATTAGCACCAGTCACAACTAATACTACTTCACGCGCTTTTAATAATCCTTGTCTTACATTTACATTTAAACTACCTGATTCATCAATAGAAGTAACTTGTAAAATTAATTTACCTTTATTTTCTTTAGTTTTAATTTTGTCATCAATTAAAGATTCTGCATCATCGTCAAGATTAATTGGATAAATTTGACTAGCAGGTACACCTAATGCTTCATAGTAAGAGCGATTATCGTCATAATCTAAGATATTTACTTGACTAAAATCAACCGCATTATGATCTACATCTTTCTTTAACTCATCTAAAACAGGTGCAGCATCCTTTGTTAAATGAATTCCCGCAATAGTTGTAGGGTTATTATTAAATTGCTTTCTAATGATATCTGCTGTGTACTCAGCTACATGTTCTACATCATTAAATACTTTAAAGTTCATTGCCATTGTCATTACACTCCTCTTAGTTCATCAATGTCATATAAATAACGTATTATTCGTTAAATTACCCTATTAGACACTAAATCAAACTATTTTAAAAATGTTATTATAAATCACTAATAAATATAACATTTTTTATTAAATAGATGCATTGAATTTTAACTAACAAACTACTTATTAGGATAAGCCTGGGAAATTTTGTTGTCGCAATGCTTCATAAATTAATAAAGCGGCTGTGTTAGATAAATTTAACGATCTGATATTTTCACTCATAGGAATTCTTAATGCCGTGTCAGCGTATTTGTCTTTTACCCAATCCGGTAATCCAGTCGTTTCTCTTCCAAATATAAAATAATAATCTGTATCTTCTTTAGAAAAATCAAAATCACTATACGTTTGTTTTCCAAATTTAGTTAGTAAGTAGTACTCACCTTGAGTAGCATCGAAAAAGTCTTCAATACTCTCATGATAAGTAATATTTACATGCTCCCAATAATCAAGGCCAGCACGTTTTAACATTTTATCATCAGTACTGAAGCCCAAAGGCTTAATTAAATGTAAATGTGTGTTCGTTCCTGCACAGGTACGTGCAATATTACCAGTATTTGCAGGAATTTCTGGTTGAAATAAAACAATATGGTTTGTCATTTAAAGTTTCCTCATTTCTAGTCCTTTTATCATTTCATTTTGAACTTCCTCAATTTCATTTTCATAGTTTGCAACTATAAATTCACGTGCATCTTCACCTTGAATTTGGCCAATCGCCCAGTATGCCGTCCCTCTTATCATAGGTCTTGGATCATTTAATGCAACTTCCTTAAGTTCTGGTATTGCTGTCTCTTCATTAAAATGTGCTAAAGCTATGATTGCATTACGTTGAATTGGTTTTTTACCTCGCCAAGCACCAGCTAAATGCCCATATGTTTGTTTGAATTCTTTATTGCTCATTTGTAATAACGGTACCAATCTTGGTTTTAGAATCTCAGGTTCTAGTATAATGTCATCATGTGTTGTATTGATTCCCCTATTTCTAGGACAAACTTGTTGGCACGTGTCACATCCATATAAGCGATTGCCTATCTTATATCTATATTCATCTTGCAAATATCCTTTAGTTTGAGTTAAAAAACTAATACATTTTTGAGAATTCAATTGACCATTTCCAACAAGCGCCCCTGTAGGACATCTATCTACACAAATTGTACAATCTCCACAGCTATCAAGTAATGGATCATCAGGTTCAAATGGGATACTCACTAACAATTCACCTAAATAACTCCATGTTCCTAAATCTGGATTAATAATAAAACCATTACGTCCAGCAAATCCTAAACCTGCTCGTTCAGCAACGGCCCTATCTGATAATACACCAGTATCAACCATACTTTTTAATTCTACATCAGGAACTTTAGATTGAATAAAATCAGCAAGTTTATCTAAACGTTTACGCATAATAGAGTGATAGTCTTGCCCCCAAGAGGCACGAGCAAACATACCTCGGCGATCACCTCTGACACTTTTAGGCGCACCTTTAAGCTTATTCGGATATCCAACAGCAATTGCTATAATTGAGCGTGCGGTAGGCAAACTTAATTTTGGCTCAGTTCTTAATGAAATATCTGACTCTTCAAAACCCGAAGCATAGCCATTTGCATGATAATCTTCTAATTTCTTTTTAAGTTCATCAAATGGATCGGCAGTAGTAAAACCTATACTATCAATACCTATTGAATATGCATAATCGATGATTTCTTGTTTAAGCCAATTATAATCCAATTTATTTGCCTCCTTAAAAATGATACATATGACATTTTAACATAATCCACATTATGAAATCGTTATTTATTTATATAATAATTGAACACTTTCCTAGTAAATATTCCAGTTCAATTTAAAAATAGCGAGTTTGAAACATGAAATAATGTCTCAGACTCGCTGTTATTTGTTTACTTATTATAAAACTCTTGATAAAAAGTTTTGCGTTCTTTGATGTGTTGGTGATTGAAATATTTGCTGAGGTGAACCTTCTTCAATAACATACCCATCTGCCATAAATATAACTTTATCACTCACATCTTTTGCAAATCCCATTTCGTGTGTAACAACAACCATTGTCATTCCTTCTTTAGCTAAATCTTTCATTACCTTTAGCACATCATACACTACCTCTGGATCCAATGCAGACGTAGGTTCATCAAACAATATAATATCTGGATGCATAGCCAGTGCCCTTGCAATCGCAACTCTTTGTTTTTGTCCTCCAGATAATTGAGAAGGATATACATTTGCCTTATCTTCAAGTCCAACTTTTTCTAATAAAGTTAATGCCTCTTGTTTCAATTGATTTAAATCGCTTTTATTTAATAACTTAGGTGCCAATATGATGTTATTTAATACAGTTTTATGTGGAAATAGATTAAAATTTTGAAAGACCATGCCCATTTTTTGACGTAATTTATTTAAGTTATTTTTGTGATTAGAGAGTTCATTACCTTCGAATATAACCCTTCCATTTGTCGGTGTTTCTAACAAATTCATACATCTTAATAAAGTGCTTTTTCCACTTCCTGATGGTCCTATAATCGCTAATACTTCACCTTTTTTAATCTCTAAATTAATATCCTTAAGCACTTCATTTTTTCCAAATTTTTTATTTAAATTTTCAATTTTAATCACTTGCTTTCAGTCTCCCTTCGATTAAACTCATTAATCTTGATAATGAAAAAGTTAATACAAAGTACATACATGCTGCTATGATTAATGGCGTAAATGGATCAAATGAAATACCTTGAACAACCTGTGCATTAAACATAATTTCACCAACCCCAATTGTAGATATGATTGATGATTCTTTTATTAAAGTTACAAATTCGTTTCCTAGCGCTGGCAATATATTTTTAAAAGCTTGAGGCAATATGATATGAATCATTGTTTTTGAGTAGTTTAACCCCAAGCATTGTGCAGCTTCAGTTTGGCCTTTATCAACTGCATTAATTCCAGCTCTAATTATCTCAGCAATATAGGCTGAAGAATTAATAACTAAGGCAATCGTCCCACAAATTAAAGCAGAAATGTCTAATCCTAAAAGCGCGGTAGTGCCAAAAAATACGATAAACACTTGCACTAACATCGGTGTTCCTCTTAAAAATTCTATATATATTGTTGCGGGTAAAGAAATAATTTTAAACTTACTTAATTTTGCAAGTGCAATAAATGACCCGATTATTGCTCCACATACAACACCAATTAAAGAGATTATTATAGTGTTTTGTAATCCTTTTAAGAAAAAAGTTCCATACTTTTGAATAAAGCTTCCATCATTAACCATTTGTTCTGAAGCAATATCCATATATTTATTAATTAAATGTTTATCTTTAACATCTTTAATAGAGTGATTTAAGTGTTCTAATAAAATTGGTGAGTCTTTCGGTAGTGCTATAACTGTGGGTTTCTTTTCTTCATTGAAAGAAACATGGGCAATATTTAAATCCTTATTTTGCTTAGCATAAGCATCTGCTACTGGTTTTTCGATTACTAAACCATCAATTTTTTTACTTTTAAGTGCCAAAATTGCATCTGGTAAACGATTTAATGAACTTATTTGTGCATTTTCTATTTCTTGCTGTGCAATTTTTTCTTGTTCACTTCCCTTTTGAGCTCCTATTTTTTTATTATTAAAATCACTCAACTTATGGTAGGTATCATTATTATTTTTTCTAATTAACATAACATTTCCTGTTTCCATATATGGCTCGGAAAAATCAACTTCTTTTTTTCTTTCAGGTGTTGTTGTCATTCCTGATATAATTACGTCTATTTTTCCAGTTTTCAAAGCTCCAAGTAGGCTATCAAATTGCATATTCACTATTTTTAACTTTAAATGATTATCTTTAGCAACTTTTTTTGCTAATTCAATATCTACACCAGCATACTCTGTTTTACCATTTTTAGTTTTTTCAAATTCTAATGGTGCATAATCAGCTGATAATCCTACTCTTAATTCACCCCTATCTTTAATTTTATTCCAAGTTGCATCTTCATCAGCTAATGCCATTGGTTGTATGTATATCAATGTCAAACTAATTAAGATTGCTATCGCAAGTACTTTAGTTAATTTTTTCATAAGCAACCTCCTTTAATTAATTCATTATTATACATATAAACGCATTAATATACAATAAAATTTTAAAAAAAGAGTGAAACAAAATTCGATTTAAATTTTTGTCTCACCCTGACAGGTTAACTAGAGTTGAGAAAAGGTCAATATAAACACTTTCTCAATTCAGTCAAAAGCTATGAATTAAATTTATTTCATTATATAAATTAAATTTTTGTACAAACATCTTAATTGCTATTATTGTTTAGGAATTTCGAATTTGTATATGCCATCGTGATAGCTTGGTATTAATTTTTTGCATATTTCATGTATAATGAATGCACTCACAAATGGAATAACAAAATAGCCGAAAACGAGCAAAATAATATTTATAGTAGCGTCTCCAGACATTCTATTATATGCATTAATCGGTCCTACCAAGCCTGTATAACCAAATCCGGCAGATAAAGGTGTACCTTTAATACCTATAGCATATGCCAATACACCAGAGACGATACCATTTAAAGTTAAAGGAACTGCAATAATTAAATGTTTTAAATAGACTGGAATCATCATCTTCGCTGCACCTATAAGTAAAACAATATTAACCCCCATAGAGTTAACTCTTATTGAACCGAATATAAAAGTCACACAAGCTGCGACAATGCCCATGTTAGCAGCACCACTTCCCAAACCAGTTAAACTTATAGCTGTTGCTATGGCAACTAATGAAATAGGTGTAACCATTAACAATGAGAAAGTCACACTAATAAGTATAGACATAATTAAAGGATTAAGATCAGTGAATGAATTCACCATATGGCCAAGTCCTTTAGTAATTGTTTGTACATAAGGTAAAGTTATTAAACCAATTAATCCACTTAATACAGGTATTAAAACTGGTAATATAATCATTTCAAGTGAGCCTAATTTCCCATGTAAAATCATAAACATTGCACAAGCTATAATTACAACTAATATGATATTGATTATATCTCCAATCCCTTTTAAAACAATGCCCTTAGCTGTAAATTGAACCGCTCCAGATCCAAGCATTGCGGCTACGCCTACCATACAAGAACCTGCCCCATTAAACTTAAATTGATGTGCAGCTAAAACACCGATAATAAATGCCATGAATGATTGAATTATCATTACTAATTGAAACACATTTTCGAGCATTGGATGTGCATCCATAAATAACTTCAAAAATTCTCCTAATAACGCATTTGGTAATAAAGCTAATACTACTCCAGCACCTACCGCATTTAGAATATTACTAAAAAAATACTTTAAACTTACACGTTGTTTACTCATAGTAGCCTCCGTTTTTAAACATTAGCTTTATCTTAGTACAAACTAAAGTGTTTAACAATATGAACATTTCTTTTTTAATCAAAAATTAATGCTAATTTTAAAAAATACCATTGCTAAAACTTAACATAAGAAGTTAAACAATTATAAATATAATAGTTCAATAACTGATACTTAACCACTGACTAGAAAATTGAAAAATTGAAATCAATTAAAAAACAAAAAAAGTGGGCTCTACGTCAAATCGGACTGATGAGTCCAAATATTGAGATTAAGCAACC
>NZ_JANJPM010000023.1:0-42917 GCF_026222585.1 Staphylococcus sp. SUC_1.2
CTCTCTTGCTTTTATTTTTTTCGTAATTTCTGGTTGGATTGCATTAATAAAATTCGTACCATTTGTTTTAGCAGTATCTACATTTTCATTTTTTAGTGCTTGATGAATTTGTTCCTTAGCCTTAGTAACCTCTTGATCTATTTTCGCTATTGCTGCCTCTTTTTCTTCTACTGTTGCATCAGGTGTTTGATCAATTGCTGCTTTTTTAATTCGGGCTACCTCATCGATTGTATCTCTTGCATCTGATTTTTTAACCACTTCTGGAATAACTGCATTAATTGCAGTTATTCCTTCATTTTGTGCATCATCTACACTTGAATTAGTAGTTGCTTGATTAATGTTATTTTTAGCTTCGGTTACTATTTTATCTACTTTTACCTTTGCGACTTCTTTTTCTTCTATAGTCGCATCTTCTATTAAATCAATTTCTTGTTTTTTAGCTATAGCGGCTTGATCAATTGCTTGTGCAGCAGCATTTTTCTTTACTGGATGCGCTTCTACTTGTGATATCTCGTTTACTTTGTTTTCTTTTAATATTTCAATTTCATTATTGTGATTTAGACTGTTAATATCTGCTTTTGCTCTAGCTACCAAATTGTCTATCTCAGTTTTGGCTGCATTTTTTTCTTCTAAAGTTGCATTATTATCCTTATCTATTTCAACTTTTCTTGCAGATGCTATATTATCTATTGCAGTTCTAGCGTTACTTCGAACAGTTGGGGTTATAGTAGCAGCATTCACACTATCTATGCTACTTGTTTTTTGTTGAGCTACACCATTATTTGTAGTTTCATTCATAATATTTGTTGTAGCCTCTGACACTAAATTATCAATCGTTGCTTTTGCAGCTTCTTTTTCTTCTACTGTTGCATCAGGATTATTATCAAACTCTACTTTTTTAGCATTTGCTCTTTCAGTTAATTCATCAATTGCTGCTTGCTTTACTGTTGGAGTAAGATCAATCATTGTAATTTCATTAATTCCAGTGTCTTTATTTGTTGCTACATCATTTGAAGTCATTGATTGATCAACAGTTGTATAACTAGATTGTAGTGCTTGATTCACTTGCTCAATCACAGCATTTTTTTCTTCAATTGTAGCTGTATCGTTACCCATAAAGAGCGCTCTTTTAGTTCTTGCAACTTTGTCTAATGATAATTTAGCATGTGCTTTATCTAAATTTAAATCGATACTATTAATCGTTGCTTGATCTTTCAATTCACTTATAGGCATCTCATCTGTTTCAGCTAATACTTCTTTAGCTTTTCTAAGTACCACTTGCATTGCTTCCCATACTTCTGGTGAATTATCGTTTTGATCAAGATTGGCTAAATCATCCTCAATTTCTGTTACTTTGTCTCTCAAATGTTGCTTATACATTTTAACTGTAATAGTTTGTTTATCTAATACAATATCTCCTTGTCGCATAGCAGAATCAACACTTACAAATTCATTATGCACACCGTATCTTGTATAATGATCGCCATTATTACGTCCAAAATCTTTAGAATCACTTAACCTATTCATATTTATACCATCTGTAACATAAGTCAAATGTCCTAAGAATTCTTTTTCAATTGGTCGATCAGTTGGTAAGGATAATCCTATAGAAATATTTTTACTTGCTCCTGCTTCAAGTCGATCTATTTTAACTGTTAACTCTTTAGTTGCTGCATTAAATTTTCCAGTAGCATTTTTTGTAGATACATATGTCACATCTTCTGGTAAAACAATCGTATATTCTGTTTTATTTGAACTAGAATGTCCTCTATTTTCAATTCTAAACCCTATTTCTTGATAAACTCGATCAGCATTTATGGATCCAGATTGTGCAAAGTAGTGTGTATTATTTACTGTCGCAGTTAAATATGCGCCACTATTAATGGTAACATCAGCTAACACTCCGCCTCCAAAGTTATTAGGACCAGTAAGGAGTCTATGTCCATTAGTAGAATCAGTACTACGATTTAATGCCGATTCAAATCTTAATCTTAATCGTGAGACTGTTTCTGGCACTTGAAATACACCTACAAAGTTACCAATTGGGTTCTGTAATATATCCGGAGTTCCTTTATATAAAAGTGTAGAAGGATTATTCGCATCGTAAATATACACTCTTGCACCATTAACCCCCCATATATTATTCATACTACTAGAAATATAATGTAATTGGATTTCTGATCCAGGAGTAACATCAACATCTTGGTAAATTGATCCTACTGTAGGATCAGCTATACCTGGAACTTGATTAAAGTTACCATTATATTTTGATAGTACTACACCAATTTTATTATTGGTTTTATCGAATATATAAGGATTGTATGCGGGCAACGATTTAGGACCCCAAATTAATGGAATGATGGTTTGATCATTACTATTTACATGCCAACCCGGTACAGTATTTGCTTCATTCATTGCAGACTCTAAATTCTTAGTCGGTATCGTCGCACCCTGTGAATTATCTGTAAATGTCCCATTAATGATTTGACCAGTATTTTGTTCATTTACAGCCATCGGATCTGTATTTGTAGTACTAGGAGTGTTATCTACTGAACGTTTCCCTCTTCTATGTGGTTGATTAACGTTTGTAGTTTCATGATTATTTTCATTACTAACTACGTCATTAGTTGTTACTTTCTCATTATGATTTGTATTATTTTCAGTGCTATTAATTACATTATTCACTGTACCTTCTTCACGTTCACGGTTAATTGAATAATCACTTGAAGTATTACTTTCATTATTTCGATTATTTTCATTTGAATTAGATGTATTTGCTGACGTTGTTTCATTATGTGGTTGTTCAATATTAGTATTTTGTTTATTAATCGTCGCACTTTCATTCGTTTGTGGCGCACTTGTATTTGTTTCTGCATCATGAGTTGCTGCATGACCAGGATGTGATAAAAACACTAATGTAGCAATTAGCGTTGAAAATGTCCCCACACTAAATTTACGAATACTAAATGTCTGTTTTTTAAAAAGATTCATTATGTTTCCTCCTTGATGTTCTCTCTTGATGTCAATTGTTATAATGAAAATGTTTTATGTATGCTATAGTTGTTACTCTCACTTACATAATATTATATTCACACTTAAATATAATATCATAATAAAATTAAAAGTACTACAACTAAATAATATAAAAATATTAAAAATAAGTTAAATTATAAAAAACAGCGAAGAATCATAACTTCGCTGTTTTTCTGTATTATTGTTTAAATATCTATAAATCATTATATACTGTCTATTTCAATACCTTCATCACCCCATGCTTGCATGCCACCTTCAACATTAACTGCATGAATACCTTCATTTTCAAGGTAGTTCGCTACTTTTTCACTACGAACACCTGCAGCACAAACGATGTAGTACGTTTCATTTTTATTAAATTGATTTAAGTTATCAGCAATTTGATCCATTGGAATAGTTTTAGCACCAGGAATTGTCCCCATTGCAGTTTCTTCATCTGTTCGCACATCGATAATATTTACTGGATTAGATCCTAGTATTTTCTCTTTTAATTGATCTACTGTAATTGTTTCCATTTTAAAACTCCTCTTCCATTATTTTGCAACGATATTCACTAATTTTTGAGGTACAGCGATAACTTTTTTAATCTCTTTACCTTCTATAGATAGTTTAACATTTTCATTTTGTAATGCTAACTCTTGCATATCTTCTTTAGATAAGTCTTTAGGAATATTGATTTTCGCTCTTACTTTACCATTAACTTGCACTACAATTTCAATCTCATCATCTACAAGTAATGATTCATTATACGTAGGCCAAGGTTGATACGTAATAGTTTCTTGATTGCCTAAACGTTGCCATAACTCTTCACTAATGTGAGGGGCAATTGGTGCTAACATTTTAACAAATCCTTCTACATAAGGTTTGTAAATGTGATTCGCTTTATAACAATCATTGATAAATACCATTAATTGACTAATTGCCGTATTAAAGTTAAGAGTATCAAAGTCTTCAGTCACTTTTTTAACCGTTTGATTATAAACTTTATCTAATGAATTATCGTTATTTTCAACAATTTTATTAGATAATGACCCATCTTCATTAATGAATAATCTCCATACACGATCTAAGAAACGTCTAGAGCCATCTAACCCATTTTCACTCCATGCTATAGCTGCATCTAATGGTCCCATAAACATTTCATATAGGCGTAATGTATCTGCACCATGTGATGCTACGATATCATCAGGATTAACAACATTACCTTTAGATTTACTCATTTTTTCGTTGCCTTCACCGAGAATCATACCTTGGTTGAATAATTTTTGGAATGGTTCTTTCGTAGGAACTACACCTAAATCATATAATACTTTATGCCAGAATCTTGAATACAGTAAGTGAAGTACCGCATGTTCTACTCCACCAATATATAAGTCTACCGGCAACCAATGTTTTAATTTCTCTGGATCTGCTAACATATTCTCATTATGTGGATCAATATATCGTAAATAATACCAACAACTACCAGCCCATTGTGGCATAGTATTTGTTTCGCGACGACCTTTCATGCCTGTTTTTTCATCAACAACATTTACAAAGTCATCAATATTGGCTAATGGTGATTCACCCGTACCAGATGGTTTGATTTGGTCAGTTTCAGGAAGTAATAATGGAAGTTCTTCTTCAGGCACAGTTGTCATCGTACCATCTTCCCAATGAATCACTGGAATTGGTTCTCCCCAATAACGTTGTCTACTAAATAACCAGTCACGTAATTTGTAATTCACTTTTTTCTCGCCAGCACCTTTGGCTTCGAGTAAAGTAATTGCTTTAGAAATTGCTTCTTTATTATCTAGCCCATCTAGTTCGCCAGAATTGATATGTGCTCCTTCTCCGTTATATGCTTCTTCTTGAACATTTCCGCCCTCGATGACTTCAATGATAGGTAAATCAAATTTCTTAGCAAATTCATGGTCGCGCTCATCATGTCCTGGTACTGCCATAACTGCACCCGTACCATAAGTCGATAATACATAATCAGCAATCCAAATTGGAAGTTTTTTACCTGATAATGGGTTAATAGCATACGCCCCAGTAAACACACCTGATTTATCTTTTGCTAAATCAGTACGCTCTAAGTCTGATTTTTTTGATGCTTCTTCTTGATACTGTTTAACCACTTCTTTTTTGTCATCAGTAGTCATTTCATTCACTAACGCATGTTCAGGACTAAGTACTAAGAATGTTGTACCGTAGATAGTATCTGGACGTGTTGTAAACACATCAATAGTGTCATTAGTATTTTCAACATTAAATGACACACGTGCACCTTCAGAACGACCAATCCAGTTTCTTTGCATATCTTTAATTGATTCAGGCCAATCTAATTCATCTAAATCTTCTAATAAACGATCGGCATATTCTGTAATTTTTAATACCCATTGTTTCATCGGACGTCTATATACAGGATGACCTCCACGTTCTGATACACCATCTACAACCTCTTCATTTGATAACACTGTACCAAGTGCTGGACACCAGTTTACTGCAACCTCATCTACATATGCGAGTCCTTTATTATAAAGCTGAATAAAAATCCATTGCGTCCATTTATAATATTCAGGATCTGTAGTATTAACTTCTCGATCCCAGTCATAACTAAAACCTAGTTCTTGAATTTGACGTTTAAATGTTTGAACATTCTTTTTAGTAAATTCTCTAGGATCATTTCCTGTATCTAACGCGTACTGCTCAGCGGGTAATCCAAAGGCATCCCACCCCATTGGATGTAATACATTATATCCTTGCATACGTTTATAACGAGAAATAATATCCGTTGCAGTATATCCTTCTGGATGTCCTACGTGTAATCCCGCACCAGATGGATATGGAAACATATCTAATGCATAGAATTTTTTTTGGCCTAAATTATCGCTTGCTTTGAATGTTTTATTCTCAGCCCAATAATTTTGCCATTTCTGTTCAATCTCTTTGTGATTATAACCCAAAGTATTTTCCTCCTAATAAAAATAAAACACCTCAAACTATTACTTTTGACAGGGACGACTTTCTTTAGCCGCGGTACCACCCTCATTCACATTTTACATGTGCACTTTATAATAGTAAGAGATGTTTTAAATTCGATTAATTAACGGTAAGTTCACTTAATTCTTAACGCTAGTTTGCACCACCACTAGCTCTCTTTAGAAAAGTATTTAAGTTACTACTCCAATACAGTTTAATATTATGAGATTCGTAACCTAATTGCAAGTGGTTCAGCATATTTTATATGTTTAATTTCAAGTTGTCTTTCAACGATTTTCATGTTGTGAATGTTTTGGTAGACCCTTATCAAAAATAGATAAGAAAAACATTCCAATTAATAAAAGAATGATCATTCCTATGAACATTGCACTCATATTGAATGTATCTACCAATATACCCCCGATTAGAGGACCAAATGCTTTCCCTACAGTTGATGCAGAATTTACTACACCCTGATATTGACCTTGCTTACCTTGCGGTGCTAAATAATTGGCAATCGTTGGTACTGCAGGCCATACAAACATTTCACCAAAAGTAAGAATAATCATTCCTATTAAGAAAACAGTAAATTGTTCTGCAAAACTTGTAACAAAGAATGACAACATAAAAATTAAAATACCAACAAACATTTGATATTTTAAGTTTCCTTTTAACAAACGAATGACTGGTCTAATTAATGGTTGTGCAACTAAAATCATAATTCCATTTACTGTCCATAATACACTATATTGAGACATTGAAATATTAATTTGTTGCGTAAATGAAGCTATTGTTGTTTCCCATTGAATGTATCCAATCCAACAAATACTAAACATGGCACATAATAGTATTAAAGCTATAAAACGTTTTTTATTTTCTTTACTTTGGATATCTAGACTATCTGGTGATTTCACTTTAGCATGGTATTCTAAATTAAATTGCGTAAAGGCTACAATTCCAAATAATACGTACATGATTAAATTAGCTAAGAAGATAAAATTAAAGCTAAATTCAGCAACGAATCCTCCCATTGCAGCTCCGGTAGCAACACCTATGTTTTGAGCTAAGTAAATAGCATTAAAAGTTGTTCTGCCACCATTAGGCCAAACGGCACCAGCCATTGCATAGATTGCTGGAACAATCATTCCCCCACCAAAACCAAGTAGCACTAACCAAACTGCATACCACGGCCATCCATGAAAGAAATTAAGTAATGTTGTACTAAGCAAACAAGTAATAGTACCTATCATGATTGTTCTATAACCACCTAACTTATCGAACAACGTTCCACCTAGTAAGTTACCAACTACCATTCCAAAAGAATTAATCATTAGAACAATCCCAGAAACTGTCAAGCTTTTTCCTAATTCTTCTTTCATATAAATCGTATTTAAAGGCCATAAAAAGCTAGAGCCAGTTATATTTAATGCCATTCCTATAACTAGCCACCATACTGATCTAGGTATATTCATAATTTTTAAGTCCTCTCTTTATATTTTTATCGAACTATAATAAACACTATAACATTAAAATATGTTAAAATCTTTACTTAGAACTAAGTTAGATAGAAAGGATAATGTGTTATGGGTAAGTATTTCCCGTATGCCTTTGAAAATAAACGATATCATACATGGAATTACCATTTAAAAAATAAATTCGGACAGAAAATTTTTAAAGTTGCTCTAGATGGCGGATTTGACTGTCCAAATAGAGATGGTACTGTCGCACATGGCGGTTGTACATTTTGTTCAGCAGCTGGTAGTGGTGACTTTGCAGGAAATAGAGCCGATCCAATTGAAGTACAATTCCAACAAATTAAAGAACGAATGCATGAAAAATGGAGTGAAGGTAAATATATTGCTTACTTCCAAGCATTTACTAATACCCATGCACCTGTAGAAGTTTTAAAAGAAAAATATGAACCTGTGTTAAAAGAAGAAGGAGTTATTGGTTTATCTATCGCTACACGTCCAGATTGTCTGCCAGATGATGTGGTTGAATACTTAGCTGAACTAAATCAACGTACTTATTTATGGGTGGAACTTGGTCTTCAAACAGTTCATCAAAAGACCTCTGATTTAATTAATCGTGCTCACGATATGCAAACGTATTACGAAGGTGTAGCTAAATTGCGTAAACATAATATTAACGTATGTACACACATCATTAATGGCTTACCAGGTGAAGATTATCATATGATGATGGAAACAGCACGAGAAGTGGCACAAATGGATGTTCAAGGTATTAAAATCCATTTATTACATTTACTTAAAGGTACACCAATGGTTAAACAATACGAAAAAGGTATGCTTGAATTTATGACGCAAGAAGATTATACAAACTTAGTGTGTGATCAACTTGAAATCCTTCCGTCAGACATGATTATTCATCGTATTACTGGAGATGGACCGATTGATTTAATGGTAGGACCAATGTGGAGTGTTAACAAGTGGGAAGTTCTCAATGAAATAGATGATGAATTAGCACGTCGTGAATCTTATCAAGGTAAGTTTTACACATCTAATACTAAGGTGAATTCATGAAATTAGAACGCATTCTTCCTTTTGCTAAAACACTTATTAAGCAACATATTCAAGAAGATAGTATTGTTATTGATGCTACCTGTGGTAACGGCCATGATACCCTATTTTTAGCTGAACAGGTTCCAAATGGCAAAGTGTTTGGTTTCGATATACAAAAAGAAGCTATTGAACATACAAAAGAAAAAATAGCACCTTTTAAACATGTTACATTGATACATGATGGACATGAAAATATCTTAAATGATATACCAAGTGATATCATCGGAAACGTGGATGCAGCTATTTTCAATTTGGGATATCTGCCTAAAGGTGATAAATCCATTGTTACTAAACCTGAAACCACTATTCAAGCTATTGAAAGTATTTTTAAACTATTAAGTACAGAAGGTATTATTGTACTAGTGATTTATCATGGACATGAGGAAGGACAAATCGAAAGAGATGAATTATTAAAATATCTTGAAAACTTTGATCAAAGTAAAGCACACATATTAAAATATCAATTTATCAATCAAGTTAATCATGCACCTTTTATATGTGCGATTGAAAAACGTTAAATTTTAAAACCCATAAATTAAAACATCAAATCGTAGTTTTAATTTACGGGTTTTTTTATATTAAACGCTCATCAATGAATTCAAACTATTTTCTAAAGATTCATATTTTCTTTTAATAATAGTAGTAATAAAATCTAATAATTCATTTCTATATTTATTTTTTTCTTCATTAAAATGGATAATAACCGTACGTTCGTCGTCAATTGGACGCTCTTTGTAAACCCAATCAGATTGAACTAAATTATTATACGTTCTTGTTCGTTTATATGACTTGATATTAACGTATTGATCCATCTCTTTTAATGTCATAGGCCCCTTTTCCCATAACGTTAATAAAATAAGTACTTCTTCTTTATTTAAATGATACTTCTCATAAATAATTCTAAATATAGAATCTATATCCTTCAATAATTTCTCTAATTTCAATACCATAGATACCGTTTCTTTTTTTTGTAATTTCATAATTCATTCCCCTTGATCTCTCATATTATGTATAATAACTATAATTCAATTTATTATTAAGTTTATACGATTTGGTATTTTTTAATAATATATCAACTATATTTTTTAAATCAATATTTATATTATAATTCTAATACTAAATTCATACAATTTATAAAAAGTAATTGATAGTTATAATTCTACTTATATTGTAATTTTAGCTCATTTATAATATTATAACCATAATTTTGATATAGAATAGGCTCGTAGATATCTGTCTTCTACGAGCTATTCTTTATAGATTTTTAAAGATTATCTTATACTTCCTCAATATCTTCTTCTTGTACAATAAATCCCATTGTATTTACGCTATTATTCAAGAAAGTTAATATATATCTCATGACTTGATCTCGTTCAGGTTCATTGTGAATCTCATGATAAAACCCTTTCCACGCTTTAAAATAAAATTCATCTGCAAGAAATTGTTGTTTTAAAATATCTATTGAAGATGTTTCTAAAATTTTATCTTCGGTACCATACATTAATAAAGTGGGTAACGGTTTGATATCTTTAATATGTTGTGATGTGTCTTTCATCGTTTCATTAATAATGTTAAACCATTTGTAAGATACTTTCTTTAACATCAATCCGTCATGATTTGTCTCATTAATCACTTCTGAATTACGAGTTAAATCTTCATAATCTATTCCTAATTTAAATTGTGTACCTTTTGAGCTCTTTCCAATATTAGATATAAACATATTTTTTCGTGTTTTATAATTTTTCTTAAATTCAAGCATTGGAGAGAGTAGTAATATGCCCTCAATAGGTAGTTCAGTCTTTTCAAGTAAATTGAGAATAATTAAACCACCTAATCCAACACCCATAACAAATGTTGGTAATTTATATTCGTTTGCAATTTTTATCCATTCAACTAACTGTTCATGGTAAATTTCAAAACGTTGTAGTTGACCTCTGTTAGCTCGTGAAGTTTGACCTTGTCCAGGTAAATCACCCATAATTACGTGATAACCATTACGTCTCAACATCGTAATCACATACGCATATCTACCAGTATGTTCTAACATATTATGTACTATGATGATTACGCCTTTAGCGTCATGTTCTGTTTCCCACTTCCACATATTTTTGAATCCTCTCTAATTGAATGTTTATCAAATGTATTATATCAAATTATACCTTTAATTGTTGTTAAACAGTATATAGATTCTCTTAATTTATGACTAATGAATTTAAACGTATTTTACCTCCTAAATGTAAACGCTTTCTTAAACGATGTATTCATGCTAAACTTGTTATAGAGATAGATACGAGTGGGATGGAGGAATAGATATGTCTTTATTCAGAGATTTTTTCATAACATTATCAAATATTACATATTTAAATGAAATGGCTAAAAAAATCGGACCTACCATGGGGGCTAATAGAGTTGTTGCGGGTAATACTATAGAACAACTCATTGATACGATTGAACGTTTAAACGCTAAACATATTGATGTTACTGTAGATAATCTTGGAGAATTTGTTAATACTAAAGCAGCAGCGACTCAAGCTAAAAATGAAATTCTTGAGATAATGGAAGCTATTAATAAATATCAAGTGAGTGCACATATGTCGGTGAAAGTGAGTTCATTAGGCGGTGAATTTGATACTGAGTTAGCCTATCAAAATTTAAGAGACATTTTATTAAAGGCTAATACCTATGATAATATGCATATTAATATTGATATGGAAAAATATAACAGCTTATCACAAACATTACAGATTTTAGACAGGTTAAAAGGAGAATTTAGAAATGTCGGTACAGTTATTCAAGGATACCTTTATGATGCAGAGAAATTAATTGATAAGTACCCAGAATTACGATTAAGACTGGTCAAAGGCGCTTATAAAGAAAAGGATACGATTGCTTATCAAAGTAAAAAAGATATAGATAAAAATTATATAAATATTATTGAAAAACGTTTACTTAATGCCAAAAACTTTACGTCAATTGCAACACATGATGATAAAATCATTAACCATGTTAAACAATTTGTCAAAGATCATCATATTGAAAAAAGCACTTTTGAATTTCAAATGTTGTATGGTTTTCGTAATGAATTAGCAGAAGAGATTGCTAGACAAGGATATCACTTTACCGTTTATGTTCCATATGGCAATGACTGGTTTGCTTATTTCATGCGTCGCCTGGCTGAGAGACCTCAAAATCTTTCCCTTGCCTATCAAGAATTTATTTCAACAGAAGCACTAAAAAAAATTGGCTTAGTTAGTGGACTAGCTTTAGGAACACTTACATTAGTATCTAGTATTGTGAAATTACTAAAACGTTGAAATACAGAGCGTCTCGATAATCCTTAAAATTATCGAGACGCTCTACATTAATTAAAACTGTTTAAGTAAGTTTGCCATTTCAATTGCACTTACTGCCGCTTCTGCACCTTTATTACCTGCTTTCGTACCCGCTCTTTCAACTGCTTGTTCAATACTTTCAGTTGTTAAAACACCGAAAATAACTGGTGTATTCGTAACATCATTTGCTTTTGATACGCCTTTAGCAACTTCATTACAAACATAGTCATAATGAGATGTTGCACCTCTAATGACACAACCTAAAGTAATCACTGCATCATAATCATTTTTTTGCGCTAATTTTTTAGCAACAAGTGGAATTTCAAATGCACCTGGTACATACGCAACATCAATGTTATCTTCATCTACACCATGTCTTACTAATGTATCTTTCGCTCCATCTAATAAACGATTGGTAATAAAATCATTAAATCTACTCACTACTATTGCAACTTTTAAATTTGTACCGACTAATTTACCTTCAAAATTCATTCTAAATTCCTCCTAAATAAGATGTCCCATTTTCAATTTTTTTGTTTCCATATAATGATGATTATGTTCCGTTTCTGGCACAATAATTTCTGTACGATCTGCAACTTTTATACCATAATCTTCCAAGCCTTCAAATTTCTTAGGATTATTACTTAATAAATTAACTTGTTGAACATTAAAATATTTAAGAATTTGAGCAGCTATATGATAATCTCTTAAGTCTTCATCAAAACCTAATGCTAAGTTTGCAGTAACCGTATCATGTCCTTGCTCAATTAATTCATAAGCTTTTAGTTTATTCATTAAACCAATGCCTCTACCCTCTTGTGGTAAATAAATAATTAATCCACCATGATCATTTATATATTTCATTGATGCTTCTAATTGAGCGCCACAATCACATCGTTGACTGTGGAAAATATCACCTGTTAAACAAGCAGAATGTAGTCTTACATTTTCAGTTGTACGTGGTTCTCCTTTGCCAAGTACAACAATATCTTCATGTGTATATTGAGATTGAAAACCATACATTTTAAAATCACCAATATCCGTTGGCATTTTTACAGTTGCTTTAAGTTCAATACCTTCGCTTTCTTGTTTGCGACGATAATTAATTAAACTTTCAATTGTAATCATTTTTAATTGATGACGCTCTTTAAATTGTTGTAATTCATTACCTTTTGCCATCGTACCATCGTCATTCATTATCTCACATATAACTCCAGCAGGTGCAGCACCAGTTAATTTAGCTAAATCTACAGCAGCCTCCGTATGTCCTGGTCTAACTAATACACCTTTTTCTTTAGACACTAAAGGAAATAAATGTCCTGGTTTATGGAAACTTTCTGGTTTAGAATCAGGATTAATTAACGCTTTCGCTGTTGCTGTACGATCAAATGCACTAATTCCTGTAGTAGTAGAGATATGATCGATACTTACAGTGAAATTTGTACCGTATTCATCTGTATTACCATCAACCATAGTTTTAAGATTTAGACGTTCAGCAATCTGTGAACTTATAGGAGCACAAATTAATCCACGCGCTTCTTTGGCCATATAATTAATGGTATCATCTTTCATCCATTGAGTGACTGCAATTAAGTCACCTTCATTTTCACGATCTTCATCATCTACTACAATAATACTATCGCCATTTCTTAATGCTTCTAACGCTTCTTCAATGCTATCGAATTTCATTTAAGCCCCTCCTAAAAACCATATGCTTTTAATTTATCAACTGATAAATCAGATTTATTTTTACCAACTATACTTTCAACATATTTAAATAATACATCTGTTTCAAGATGAACTTCATCGCCCATTTTTTTATTAGAAAGAATCGTTGAACGTCTTGTTTCAGGAATAAGATGGATATCAAAACTATGTTGATGCAAGTCAAAAATTGTTAAACTTACGCCATCAACAGTAATAGAACCTTGCTTAACCATTTGGTTGATGACCGAGTCCGATGCCTTAATAGATACAATGCGTGAATTAGGCGTTTCTCTGATATTTATAATTGTTCCTTTTGCATCTACATGACCTAATACAAAATGTCCTCCGAAACGTCCACTACCTGACATTGCACGTTCAAGATTGACTTCATCATTTTCTTTAATATTAGCTAAATAGGTTTTATTTTCAGTACCTTTAATCACTTGGACAGAAAATTGATTTTGTTTAAAATCAATGACTGTTAAACACGCACCATTTACGCTTATAGAATCACCAATATGCATATCTTCTATAATTTTTTGACATGAAATATCTAATGTCCTTACGGATTGTTGAGTGCGAATACGCTTTACAGTACCTATTTCTTCAACGATACCTGTAAACATTTATCTTCACTTCTTTCGCAATGTCATTTTAATATTTTGTTGAATAGACTCGGTAGAAATCACTTCAAATTGTGCCGCATTAGCTAAATCAATGACATTATCAGTTTGATAAAATTGATTTTTTCCAATACCGCCTATTATTTTCGGGGCATAATAAATAATAAGATGGTCTAAATAATTAGATTGGAGAAATTCTGAAGTTATATGAGGTCCAGCTTCTACTAATAATCTGCCAACACCTCTTTGATATATATCAGTTAAAATAGATTTTAAATTACATGTTTCTAAATATATTATTTTTATATGATGACTTGGACTTTTTAGTTCATGATTTTCAGTATAAATCCAAATTTCACTTAATTGATCGTGAAATATCTGTTTTGAATAATCAATTTGACCTCGCTTAGATAGTATGATTCTTATTGGATGTTTACCATCTTGAATACGTGTTGTATATTGTGGATTATCCGCTTCAAGCGTTCCATTACCAGTTAATACTGCATCATGAGTATGTCTTAAACGATATACATCTTGTTTTACAGCTTTATTCGTAATCCACTGACTTTGTCCACTATCAGTCGCTTGTTTACCATCTAACGAAGTCGAGACTTTTACTGTAATTTCAGGGATTTTATGTTGTTTTGCTTTGAAGAAATCTTCATACAAAGCAAAAGCTTCTTCTGAATATTGATATTCAACTTCAATACCTGCCTTTTCAAGAATGATATCTCCCTCAGAAGATAACGTCGTATCTTTTACAGCATAAATCACTTTACTAAGCCCATGTTCAATAATTTTATTCACACAAGGTGGTGTTGACCCATAATGTGTACAGGGTTCAAGAGAAATATAAATGGTGCCGCCTTTTGCTTTATCTTGTGCCATATCTAAAGCCTGAACTTCCGCATGTTTCTCTCCTTGCTTTAAATGTGCACCTAATCCCACAATACGCCCATCCTTCACAACAACTGAGCCAACAGGAGGATTAACTCCAGTTTGTCCCTTCACCATTTGTGCTAATTGAATTGCATATTTCATAAATTCACTCAATTTATCACCTCTAAAAAAACCCCATACCTGTTTCACAGGCATAGGGCATGTATATACTTAAATAAGCGTACTACAATTTTTATATTGTGCATGCTTATACATCATTCAGTAATGATGTGATTGATTCTTTCTCCCATCCAGACTTTTACTGTCGGCTCTAGAGTCTCACTAGATCAGCCACTTAATAAATTAAGATTAAGTGGGTCGCAGGCTTAATTACTGCCGGTTGGGAATTACACCCTGCCCCGAAAGAATACGTATGAAATTGTGATTAAATTTGAGTCATCGTAGTTTAGTACTACATATATCATCTTACATTTATTTTTGGAAAATTACAAATAAAGAATTTCAATTTGATTTTTAAATTTAACTCTTAAAGAGATATTTATTCATTATTGTGTAAAGCATTATACTGTATGATCAAATTCTTTTCGAATTTCATATAAATAATCCACTGCACTTACCGCTTGATTAACAATCATTTTTACTCCATTCCGCAATTTATTTACTCCATTAGTGATTTGTCCAATAGCAATCATATTATTTAAAGTACCATATCTTGGACTAATCACCTGATTTGTTTCTGGGATAATTTGTATTCCACCCATAGGATGGGCTTGAACAATTTGTCGATTTTGAAGATTTAAGATAAATTGATCATCTTCATCTAAATCTTTTAAATGTGTTTTAGAACCTGTTGCATTAATAATAATATGATGTGGATACCATTGTTCATCATTTTTAAATTTTAAATTAAATAATCCATTTTTATGTACCACATTTTCTAAATCCTTTCTAATCACTAATGAACCATCTTTTATTAATTGCTTGATGAGTTTTGCAGTTCTTGGAGGCATAGGGTTTGAGTTAAGTTGAATAATTTTAGTGAAACGTTTATCGAATTCAATTTGATCTTGACGACTAAAACTATTCCAAATCCAATTTAAATTTTCTTTGACATTCTCTATTAATGTTTGGAATATACCTATCTCATCTGGATGTTCTAAATCATAATTTAAATCTTTAATCGTATCTCCTGTTCGGCGGTGAACCAATTTCTGTAAATCAATACCATTTAAATCACACTCTTCTTTAAATAAATCGAATGCTTTCTCTAATGGCACATTTCCAAAGTACTTATTTTTAATATCATTAAATTTAGATTTTGTTAAACATTGAAACTCAATTTTTTTCATGTTTCCTCTTACGCTAGGCAATTGAGCAGAACGACTCGTCATTGTGATAGGTAGTTTAGGATGATGAAACGCTACATAACGCACTACATCTAAACTAGCTAATCCTGTTCCAATAATAGCAATATCATCAGATTCTTGTACATCATCTAAAGTATTATATGTAGGGTAAGGAGTTTGAATATAACCTTTTATACCTTTTAAATAATAAGGATCGTGATATGATAAAGTACCTATAGTTAAAAATATGTAATCATATACTTGACAATGCTTCATATCTTTAGACGTACAGACATAATATTTCAATGTGGTTTCATCTATATTTGAATTAATGAAGACTTCTTGTACTGGTTGTTTAATGACTGTAAGGTTATCATATAATGTCTCATAATTTGATAAGTATGATTTCATATAATGGCCAAAAACAAATCTTGGTAAATACTTTGGATTTTTAAACGTAAAATCAGATTGTGTTTGATACCATTTCCAAAACTCTTCATCATCATCTAAATTTAAACTCATCTTTTTAGTGGGTAAGTTAATTAATAATTGACTACTATCATTTTGAAAAGGAACACCCTGTCCCATATTAAATTCATTATCGTAGACATCGACTTTTAATTGCTTAAAGTCTTTATGTTTAACGAGTTGTCTAAGTACACTTACACCTGCTGTACCCATGCCTATAATTGCTACTCGCATATTTAACATCATCCTTTTATATATTTGTATTATGTTGAATATTATCATATTATACCAATACGATTCTCGACTTCAAAATGTTTCACTATTAACACGATGATCCATTTCAAAACATAAATAATCATGTGTAACTATGTTAAAATTTAGATATTGAGGTGACTAAACAATGAAATTTTTATTAAAAACATTAATTGTTTTTATCATTGGATTTACTTGGGCTTCAAGAAAAAACAAAGCTGAATAAATAAAAAAACCAACATCATCTAATTAAAGATAATGTTGGTTTTTATTTTGATTATTGATGTTTTTGATCATCTTTATAAACATATAGCTTGAAGTATTTACCTTCTGTTTTCATTTCTTTATAGAAATCAGCAATAATTTCCGCATTACTTTCAGCCCATTTAATATCAGTCGCATATTGATGTTCACCAGGATTCATAGGATTCCATCTCATGCTATATAATGTATTTTGATCATCGTGAGATAGGAAGTGTTTATGAATAAAGTCTGCGCCACCTTTAATTGCTTTCTCTGGTGTATCCCAACCATGTTTTTTCGCATATTCAGCACCTGTTTTGATTGGATCTTCATCTAAAGCTCCAACGCCATAAAAATTATAATATTTTTTACCATCAATATTTACACCATTCGCAAGTTCACTTTTTACTGAACCTGTTTCTAATAATGCATGAGAAATTAAATAGACTTCATTAACATGTTTTTCTTTTGCAGCATTTACAAAAGCATCAGTATGTTTCAATAATGTAGGTCGATCGAACAACATACGTTTGATACGATTTTTATCAATACCTTGATATTTAGATAAATCTAAAAATTGATATTTTTGTTTATCATCATCGATAAATTTACTACTATCCATTGCACCTTTAATTTCACTTGCTGATGCATCTCTCCATGCATTATTGTTTTTATTCGATACTTGTTGACTTGTATAGTTATCTATTTGTTTTGCAGCAGCTTTATCAAGCGTGACGTTCACATGTTGAACTTTCTCTACTTCATTTACTTTTTTGAAAAATATCTGATCAGAAATCATTGAGAAAAAAATGAAGCCAGCTGCTACTAAAATAATAAGTAACCCTATTAGGCCTATAATAGAACCTTTTCTGTGCTTTGTCATATTCACACCTCTTAGGTTAATGTTGTAATTTCATTTATAGAAAAGTCATCTATGATAATAAATTCTAACATTTTTAATTCTCATAAACAATTTTATAATTATAATGTTACATATTCATAAAATAAAAGTAACAAAATTGAAATTTAATAAAAAATAAAAAGTAATGAAATACTCAACATTTCATTACTCAATGATTTTTATCTATTAAATAAATATAGTTATTTGTAGTAAGGTTAACATATTTAATTATTCGTTATTTCTTTTATAATCCATCATAATAAAACTGACAGCTTGCGATCTATTCTTATAATAATATTGATTTAAATCAATTGTCCCTTCAATATCACCATCACGATACATCATTTCATTTGTAAAATTATTTATCATTACAAATTCAGAACGATCTCTAATGACGTCTAAATCATCATGTCTTGCAAAAAAGTGCTCAAGATTTAAATGTGCGTAATCCAACTTCATACCTCCTATATTTTATTGTACAAATGTCGAATATTAATCTTACAAACTTGTTAAAGCCATATATCATCCAATCCAACGATTCTATGTTTACTATTTAACACCTATTTATTAAATTAAGCAAATGAAAATTCACGATACCTCATGTAGAATTTATACATCCGGAAATATTGTTTATGTACATAACTAAGGAGAAAGAATAACTATTTCAGATTTTAGTTCATTACACATAAAATATCATAAAATGATTCATCATTTGTTAAGACAATACCGTATCACTTATAATTATGATGAATTTTATCAATTATTATTAATAAAATTGTGGGAAATCTCCAAAATTTATAACCCATCTTCTTCTGTATCTTTATCCTCTTTTATTTATCAGCGATTAAAGTTTTATCTTATTGATCTTTTTAGAAAGGAGCAATTGAAGATTGACTGCTTAGATATTGCAGCGTTAAATCATTCTTTAACTTATACATTGAAAGATGAATCTTTTTTTAATGATTTCAAATATATTTTAAATTCAAATGAATATCAATGGCTGATATATTATCTTCGTGGATACAAACAATATGAAATCGCTAAAAAGATGAATGTCTCAGACACTACAATTAAAAAATATAAATCTTTTGCCCGTATCAAACTTCAGCAATATTATTTAGAAGGTGATTGGCATGTTACCTCATAATACTTTCGATTTGTTATACATTCAAACTTTAGAAGGTTCCACAATTCAGACTAAATGTTGTTTTAAAACATATGATATGATTCTACCCTTTCATATTAAAAAGATTGTCATATACTATCTAGAACAATTTAATAAATCATATACACAACAACTTAAATTAGCTAAACGCTTATTATCTATCAATAAACTAGTTCCTATTTATATTTCTAAAGACGTCATTTTATTTCCAATCAAACATCAACGTGCACCCATACAAATATATTTTAATGCGCAACGTATTATTGGATTAACGTCTTCTCAAAATAAAACCATTATTACCTTTGATAATTCAGCTCAATGCGTAGTGGATGAGCCTTACATTTTAGTTTATAAAAAATGGCAAGAAAGTATTCTATTAGCCTATTTAATTAATAAGACGACTTCTTTTCATTAAACTTATATTCAAGTAATCTTTTAGTAAACAAAGCAGTCACAAATCTTATGAGATACAAACTGACAACCAAACTAATAATGGCAAAAACTAAGATTAATACAAGATAGATTAGACTTAATTCTGCTTTAGGATTTATAAACTGATTGACTACTGCTAAACTTGCGATAAATCCAGCTAAAAACCATCCTAGTAATAGGATATAGGTGAGAACAAATAATATAATTAATAAGAAAAAATATCCATTTGAAAAATGTTTATTTCGAAAAATATGAACCTGTAAAAATTGATTAGCAAAACGAGTAGGTTTCATAAATTTCTGTTCTGCATTATTAAATGAAGCATTATTTTGTTCAAAAGTATGTTCTAATAATTGCTTTTCTTTTTTATTTAAAAACCACAATTGTTTTCTTACTTTTTCTCTAAAAGCAGTTTCTTCCATAACTTAATTCCTTTCTATTTAATTATATTTATAAATTTTAACTGAACACCGATTTTAAAACAAACTCAATAAAAAAGAAAGATACAACTCAAGATACTTTATTACTCCTTCTCTTTGATATTCATATAACACTAAAACCGAGTCTAAGACATGTTTGTAGTCTTAGACTCGGTTGATCATAATTAGATATAGTGATTTTATAATATTGATAATCCAGAACTTTTAATATCTTTTGCAAATCCTTGAACTGTATCCACTGGCAATTCATTAATATCGCGTCCAAGATTATTGTTAACTTTCTTGACAACATCTGCTGGACAAGTGATAATATCGGCGCCAATTTCATTAGCTTGGATAACATTGAACACTTCACGGCAACTTGCCCATAATAATTTAACACCATTTTTACTATGTGCGACTTTTACAGATTCTTTCATTAAAGGAAGTGGATCTACACCCGTATCAGCAATACGTCCCGCAAAGACAGAGATATATGTAGGTACACCTTCAGTCACTGCTTCTGTAATAGCTTTAACTTGTTCAATTGTATAAACAGCAGTTACATTTAAACGAACATGATCAGCTGATAACTTTTTAATTAATTCGATTGTAGACTCACCTTTTGAGTTCACAATTGGAATTTTAACAAACACATTGTCTCCATATTGCTTTAAAATTTCTGCTTCTTTCTCCATTGTGTCTAAATCATCTGAGAATACTTCAAATGATATAGAAGCATCAGGAATTTCACGTACTGCTTCTTCTGCAAAAGCTTTATAATCTGTTACACCTGCTTTTGCCATTAAGCTAGGATTTGTTGTAAAACCATCTACTTCTTTATTTTTGTATGCAGCTTTCATTTGTTCGATATCTGCACCATCAGCAAATACGTCTACATTTAATTGAGTCATAAAATCTTCCCTTCTCATTTATATTACGAATATAGCTTGCTTTATGAAAAGACACCATATGTATGATTATTTTTTTATGTACAGGATGTTTTACTATTTCGTTATGTTATTTATATCATGCTTTTTTTGTGTATGCGAATGTTTTGCTTTTAATTTTCTGAAAATTAAAACCATATGATAAAGGTACTATTAAAAATGAAATTAAATATGGTAATATTATTTAATGGTATAAATCGGAGGTATATTATGTCTAAATCAAAAAAATATTTTTATATATCAGTTATTCTTTTAATTATTAGCTTTTATTTTAATACATTTAATCCTTTATTAAGCATTCAATTTAAATCAATAAAAAATTTATTAATTGCATGTAGTATTGTAAATGTTGTCATCCTTATGGCTTCAATTATATTTTCTGATAAAGCAATTAAACATTTAAATTATAAAAATAAAGATTGGATTAAGACCGCTTCTAAAATATTACCTTATCTCATATTGGTGGTAATTTTGTTCCATATTTTTGCTTCTATTACAACGTTTGGCATTTTTTCATAATCAAATACGCATAAAATAATATATAAAGGTGAGTATGTTATGCAATATATAACCGTGTTTATAGGTGGTATGTTGGGCGCTTTATTAAGATTTTTGTTTTCCTTTATGAATCAAAGTAACACCTTTCCAATTGGCACATTGATAGCTAACCTGTCAGGTGCTTTTCTTATGGGTTATCTATCTGTAGTAATGATTAAATTATTTAAAGATCACCCTAAAATTAAAAAAGGTATTACAACTGGTTTTTTAGGCGCTTTAACAACATTTTCAACATTTCAATTTGAGTTAGTCACATTACTTTACAACCATCATATTATCTTAGCTTTGGTTTATGCATTTATAAGTTATTGCTTTGGTGTTATCTTGTGCTGGATAGGTATGACATTAGGAGGTCTTACATCTTGATACAAGCTCTTTTAATTATGATTGGCGGTGGTTTAGGCGCTGTCGTTAGAGCATGGCTAACTGATGTCACTAAATCCAAATGGTCTACTTCAATACCTATTGCTACTTTAATCGTCAACTGGATTGGAAGTTTTCTCATTGGTTTAACAACTGGCCTCTCTATTCACTTAAACTGGATACATATGTTTTTTATTACTGGATTTTTAGGAGGTTTAACGACATTTTCAACCATGTCTTATGAGCTTGCGCAATGTCTAACACCGTCTTTTAAACTTTTTAAATTTATGATGTATTCTCTATTGCAATTTGTTATAGGATTTATTGCTTGTTGGATTGGTTTTATAATATAACAAAAGAGTGAACTGTGTAGTAAATTAACCTACAAGTTCACTCTTTTTTAATTAAATTTATTGACCTTCAAACGTATCTGGATCAGGTCCTATACGTTGATCTTTATTTAAATCATCAATTCGTTTCATTTGCTCTGCTGATAATTCAAAATCAAATACATCTATATTTTCTTCAATTCTGCTTGATGTAACTGATTTAGGAATAACGACGACGTTATGTTGCATATTCCATTTAATAATAACTTGTGCTGCTGATTTATTAACTTCTTTACCAATTTCATTTAACGTTTCATCGTTTAAAATTTGAGCATTCATAAATGGTGACCAAGATTCCATATAAATATTTTGAGCTTCTAAATATTTTCTAAGTTTTTCTTGAGTAAAGTATGGATGAAATTCTACTTGGTTAATGACTGGTTTAATTGACACTTGTGCTAATAATGCTTCAAAATGATCTGGATTAAAATTACTAACTCCAATGTTTTTAACTTTATTATCTTTATATAAATCTTCCATACCTTTCCATGTATCAATCATTATGGCTTCATTTGTCCCTGGCCAATGTACTAAGTATAAATCTAAGTAATCTAACCCAAGTTTTTGGATACTAGTTTCGTAGGCTTGAGCCACATTTTTACGTCCGAAATCTTCGAAAAATAATTTTGATGTTACGAAAATATCTTCTCTATTTAAACCTGTTGATTCTAATCCTTCTTTGATACCTTGGCCTACTTGTTCTTCATTTCCATATACTTTAGCTGTATCTATGCTACGATACCCAGATTCAATAGCATGTTTAACTGCTTCTTTACAAGTATCGTCATTTTCTACTCGAAATGTTCCAAGTCCTAACATTGGCATTTGATTTCCATTATAGAATTCAATATAGTCCATCTTACTTCCTCCTTTAAAAATAACTATTCTGTATATACCCTAAAAGTATATTTATGAACATCGCTTATAATAAAAAAGTACCATCAAAATTTAAAATTTTGATGGTAGCCTCTTTTAGTTAAATGATTCAATTTTATCCATAATATTTTGTAATTCATCGACATTATATTGAATACGTCCATGGAATACAAATTTGTTAAAGAATTCGTCAAGTTGTTCAGGACCAACTAAAACCTTAACACTTGAACTTTGTGCATAGTTTGAAATCGTTACGTCTTTATCATGTTTAGGATTAAAATATAAAATTGATGTTGGCGTATATTTAAGTCCTAATTCTGTTTGTAAATCTGTAGCCAACTTCTCAATTGCAGAAAGTTGATCAGAATAATTAATAAATGATAGTTTCGAATGATTATCTTCATGTTGATCAAGAACTAACGTTTGAGGCGCTTGTGTATTTAAATCAAGTGTATCAAATACTTGCTTCAGCATTGGTAATTCTTGAAATTGTGCGCCACTAATTCCATTATAAACATGACCTTTTAATAATTGTGAATCAATGATATATAAACCAGTTCTAGTAAGCACAAGATGGCTAATACGTTGAATATTATTAAACTCATTACTTGGTAAAAAAATATTAGCCATTATATGCATATCTTCACGTCTAATACGTTTTTCTTTAACTAAACGGTCTCTAATACCAATGAGTCTCAAATCAGTCACGTATTCACTTTTATTTTTAGAAAATAATTTCAAAGCATCAATTTCACGTTCTTTTCCATTAACTGTAACTTCAAATTCTTCTTTTTGTTTCGTTACTTGTTTTTTATTTTCAATACGTTCTTTTTCAAGTGCTTCCTCATGTGAAGATTTGAGTTGTTGCTCCTTGAGATTGTACTCTTCATTCGCTTTGTGTTTCATATTATTTTTACTTTTCAAAGCAACTAAAAATAGAATAAAACATATAATCGCTATGATTATCGCTGCAATTAAACCAATCTCAACCGGTCCAAATGAATTCATTAGATAACGCTCCTTTTAAACTGTCAATATCTATCTATTATAATAGAAATAGACGATAATTTCGAGGTTTAACCTAATTAACTGCTATATATCCTATGTTATTTTTGAACGGCATCTTTTAGGACATTCACTTTATCTAATTTTTCCCATGGTAACAATACATCAGTACGACCAAAATGTCCGTATGCAGCTGTTTGTTTGTAAATAGGATGTTTTAAGTCAAGCATTTTAATGATACCTGCTGGTCTTAAATCAAAATGTTTTCTTACCGCTTCAACTAATTGTCCTTCAGAAACTTTACCTGTTTTAAATGTATCAATAGCAATAGATACAGGTTCTGCTACACCAATTGCATAAGCTAATTGCACTTCACATTGCTCAGCTAATCCAGCTGCTACAATATTTTTTGCAACATATCTCGCTGCATATGCCGCAGAGCGATCTACTTTTGTAGGATCTTTACCACTGAAACAGCCACCTCCATGACGAGCATAACCACCATATGTATCTACAATAATTTTTCTTCCAGTTAAACCAGCATCTCCTTGAGGACCCCCAATAACAAATCGACCAGTTGGATTAATAAAGAATTTAGTTTCATCATCAATTAAACCTTCAGGCACAGTCGGATAAATGACATGCTCTTTAATATCTTTTTGGATTTGTTCTAATTCAATGTCTTCAGCATGTTGAGAAGATACCACAATCGTGTCAATACGTTTAGGTTTATCATTTTCATCGTATTCTACTGTTACTTGAACTTTACCATCTGGACGTAAATAACCTAAGGTACCGTCTTTACGCACATCTGATAAGCGTTTCGCTAGTTGATGTGATAAAAAGATTGGAAGCGGCATATATGTTTCGGTTTCATTTGTTGCATAACCAAACATTAATCCTTGGTCTCCGGCACCTGTTGCTTCAATTTCTTCTTCAGATATATCATTGCGATACTCAAGTGCTTTATCTACACCTTGGGCAATATCAGGTGATTGTTCATCAATAGCTGTTAAAACAGCCATTGTTTGATAATCGTAACCATATTTAGCTCTTGTATAACCAATATTTTTGATTGTTTCTCGTACTACTTTAGGAATATCTACATATGTAGACGTTGAAATTTCACCAGAAATTAAAGCCATACCTGTTGTTACTGTTGTTTCACAAGCGACACGTGCATTAGGATCATCTTTTAAAATTTCATCTAAAATCGCATCAGATACTTGATCGGCGATTTTATCTGGATGCCCTTCTGTCACTGACTCTGATGTAAATAAACGTTTATTATAAGTCATGATTTGCTCCTTTTTTTAACTATATTTACGAAAATTCTCTTTTGACAATGAGCTTAAAATAAAAGAGCCTTCTCAACTATCTAGATAGAGAGAAGGCTCTTAAACGTCCATTCGCTCTTATCGTTCAGACAAATATTGCGTCTGCAAACGGTTTGGCACCTTTCTTTTAAAAAAAGAGGTTGCTGGGTTTCATTGGGTCCATGTCCCTCCACCACTCAGGATAAGAGAATCCGTTAAGACCTATACTACATAAATACTTTAAAATTGTCAATTTTGATTTTTAAATGTTCTTTTATTTACAATGGAATAATTAAATTATTATGTTATACTTTTTAATGTAAGGGCTTACACATATAAATGAATAGATATTTGGAGGGATGTTGTATGTCAATAGATACATACAGTGAAACACCTAAAATCAAACACTTATTAGAGAAGGAAACGACTTTATTTCAACTTTCTACTACTCAGCTTTATTACAAGATTTTAAATAATAATGAAGGTGAACTTACTGAACTTGGCGCAATTAATATGAGTACAGGTAAATATACTGGTCGTTCACCAAAAGATAAATTTATCGTTAACGAACCTTCATATCGAGACAATATTGATTGGGGAGACATTAATCAACCTATAGATGAAGACGTGTTTTTAAAATTATACAACAAAGTATTAGATTATTTAGATCAAAAAGATGAATTATACGTTTTTAACGGTTATGCCGGAAGTGATAAAGACTCACAATTAAAATTAAAAATTATCAATGAGCTTGCATGGCATAATTTATTTGCACAAAACATGTTTATCCGACCTGAATCTATTGAGGAAGCAAGTCATATTAAGCCAAATTTCACTATCGTTTCTGCCCCTCATTTTAAAGCCAATCCAGATGTTGACGGTACTCATTCTGAAACATTTATTATTGTTTCATTTAAACATAAAGTGATTTTAATTGGTGGTACTGAATACGCTGGAGAAATGAAAAAAGGTATCTTTTCAGTGATGAACTACTTATTACCTATGCAAGATATTATGAGTATGCATTGTTCTGCCAATGTTGGAGAAAAAGGTGATGTTGCTCTATTCTTTGGATTATCTGGTACAGGAAAAACAACATTATCAGCGACGCCAACTCGCAAATTAATTGGCGATGATGAACATGGCTGGAATAAAAATGGTATTTTTAACATTGAAGGTGGTTGCTATGCAAAAGCTATCCACTTATCTAAAGAAAAAGAACCTCAAATTTATAATGCCATTCAATATGGTACTATTCTTGAAAATACAATTGTTAATGAACGTGGCCATGTTGATTTTGATGATAATACGAACACAGAAAACACACGTGCTGCTTATCCAATTCATCATATCGATAATATCGTATTACCTTCTAAAGCTGCACACCCTAATACAATTATCTTCTTAACTGCAGATGCATTTGGTGTACTTCCACCTATTTCTAAATTATCTAAATCTCAGGCAATGTATCATTTCTTAAGTGGTTTTACGTCAAAATTAGCTGGCACAGAACGTGGCGTGACAGAACCTGAACCATCATTTTCAACATGCTTTGGCGCTCCATTTTTACCTTTGCATCCTACTAAATATGCGAATTTACTTGGTAAGTTAATTGATGACCATGATGTTGATGTATATCTAGTAAATACAGGATGGACTGGTGGAAAATATGGTGTTGGACGTCGTATCAGCTTACATTATACACGTTATATGGTAGATCAAGCTATTTCTGGCAAGCTAAAACAAGCTACATTTACTAAAGATGAAATATTTGGTTTAAGTATACCAACTGAAATGGAAGATGTGCCTAAGACTATTTTAAATCCAATCCATGCTTGGAATGATCCTGAGGCTTATCGTCATCAAGCTAATGACTTAAAAAAACGTTTTGAAGAAAACTTCAAAACATTTGGAGATGAAGTAAAAGATATTGCTAAAGATGGTGGATTTAGTCATTAATAATATATCTAAACAAAAGACTTACATGATGACTGTTATAGTCATCTTTGTAAGTCTTGTTCTATATTATTCATCCATTGATGTATATAATCTAAAACTTCTTTCAATGCTTTCGGTCTTGGGACATGGCCTTCGTCAAGTTGATAAAATGTATCATGTTTGACCCCTTTACGTTCTAGTTGTTCTTGAAGAAAATACGCTTGATGTATACCCACTTGCCAATCTTTACCACCATGTACAATTAAAATAGGTGGACTGTTTTGATTCAACGTACGTATCGCATTTCTTTGTTCATATGCCTTTTTATCTTTTTTCGGATGACCTACCATACGTCTTAGCATTCCCCTTAAATCCACACGTTCTTCATACATTAAATGAACATCTGAAACGCCACCCCAAATAATATAACTATCAACTGGATCATCCTGAAATGATAATAAACCTTGAATTCCACCTCTTGAAAATCCAATCATATGGACGAAAGCTTGGGGATACTTATTTTTTAATAGTCGAATAAGTACTGTTACATCATGTAAATCAGCATTACAAAATTCATCTTTTCCTTCACTACCATTACTTCCTCTATAATAGGGACCTATAACTAATGTATACGGATCAGAAAATTGCATGAGTCTTGAAGCTCTTACTCTACCAACTTGTCCTTTTCCACCACGTAAATACACTACAATTCGTTTAACATTATGATACGCTGGGATCATCTGTAACGCTTTTACATTTAATTCGTCTACTGTATAAGTTATTTCCTCAAATCGATGAGTGTTGGATTCAACAGGCATTGTTCTAATATTTGTAATACCCAAGATCTTTCACCCTTTCTAAACATTTTAAAATTGCTTCATCTTTAATTAAATAACTTTTTTGGTGCTCAGGAATCTCATTAACTAGATGAAATAATATAGGACCCTCTGTTTCCAAATAATCATGTTTATGTTCAATTGATTTCACTTTAATCACGTACACATCTTTTTTAAAAAGTGACTTATCAAAGGTATGAACTTGATATTGCGCGATATAATATAAGGCTTCTACCTTTCCACCTGTTTCTTCATAAAGTTCTCTAGCAATCGCTTGTTGACTAGTTTCATTAATTTCAACTTTACCTCCAGGGAACTCGATACCTCTTTTAGAGTGTTTAGTGAATAATAATTGATTTTGAAATATCGGAATAGCTAAAACGTGGTTTCCATTCGGTATATCGTTATCAGTTTTATATTGCATCGTGACTCGTCTATCATCTTGATCGATAAACTCCATATCACTCATCCCCCTCTTAAATATGGTAGAATTATTTAATAATCAAATGTCTATAGGAGGTTTATTTATGCTTAAAAAATTATTTCTAAGCATCATTCGTATTTATCAGCATTTCATCTCCCCTATGACACCACCAACATGTCGATTCTATCCTACTTGTTCTGAATATACTAAAGAAGCTATAGAAGTATATGGAGCATTTAAAGGTGGCTATATGGGAGTAAAACGTATTTTAAAATGCCATCCATTTCATGAAGGTGGATTTGATCCCGTACCTTTAAAAAAAGACAAACATACACATCATCATTCATAAACAGATAATGCATTTATATTAACTTTAGGGGGATTGAAATATATCAATCCTTCTTTTAATTTGCCTATGCCTTGTGTAAAGTCTGTTTCAAAATAATATCCATCTGGAGTAATATCTCCTGGATAAGACCCTTCTTTTGCTAATAAAGCAGTAAAATATCGACTAAGTCCATATTCATACATCCCACCAACGATCACTTTAATATCTTTCTCTTTTAATAAGTGAATGAGTTCTAGCGCTCTATCTATTCCTCCCAGTCTAAATGGTTTAACCACAACCGCAGTTATAGGATATTGATGAATAATTTTCAAAATTGATTGTACATCCGTTGTTTTTTCATCAATAGCAATAGCAGGATAATGAGTAACATCTATATAGCTTAAATCATTTAAATCTTTAAATGGTTCTTCAACGTATAGAAGGTTGTGTTGATCAATCTCTTTTAATAATTGAAATTGTGACATATCCAGTGATTCATTTGCATCGAGTGCAAGACTAAATTCAAATGGAAGTTCATTGCGTAGCTTTTTTATATCGTTAATGAGATGAGAACTCCATTTTAATTTAATACGTGCTGGCTTTGTGTCTTTAAGTGTTTGTAATTGTGAAGAAGATAAACCACTTACTGTTGCCCCATATTCAACGTTAAAGCACGGTTGCGAATAAAACATCTGATAAACCGCCATCACAACAGTACATCTAGTAGCTGGATAACTATCTAATACATCAAGATAAGGTAACCAGTCACTAAATGTATTGAATGATTGATTTAAAATCTTTTTTGACCATTGTTGTATTCGTATTTTTACTGTCTCAATTGTTTCAGTATCATACCAATCCGTTTCAAATGCATTACATTCACCAAAATAATTTTTCCCTTCATCAGAAATAAATCGTACTATGAGTGCTTTACGATGTGTCATTTCGACTTTAGGCGTCGTAATCGGAGAATGAAACGGCGCTTTATAGTAATAAAATTGTATATCAATAATTTTCATTTAATGATCCTCAGTTCCAACTTTATTACGTTGTAATTTTCCAGTAGAAGTATAAGGTAATGCATTGACGTGTTGATATATCTTAGGAACTTTATATTTTGCTAAATGTTCTTGTAAAAAATTTATAAGATCATTAACCTCAATTGTTTCACTTGAGACATAGTAAAGCGCTGGAATCTGACCCCAAGTCTCATCTTCTTTAGGTACACATACTGCATCTATAATTCCATTGAATGTTTTAGCTACTGTTTCAATTTCATAAGGATAGATATTTTCTCCACCACTAATAATAAGGTCTTTACGTCGATCATAAACCATTACAAAACCATCACTGTCTATTTCTGCAATATCTCCTGTTTTAAAGAAACCATCTTCAAATGTGTTATCCAAATCTTTAGGATACAAATATCCGTTCATTACACTGTCGCCTTTGATAAGTAATTCACCATGTCCCTCTTCATTAGGTTGTTTAATACATACTTCAACATTATCACTTGGTTTACCTACTGTATCATATCGTTTAGCTAACATATCTGGCGAAGCGGTTAGGAACTGCGAACATGTTTCTGTCATTCCAAAAGAATTATAAATAGGTAATTGATAACTCAATGCCTGTTGTATGAGCGTGGATGATAATTTAGCACCCCCAAGTAATATTTTTTCAATTGAGTATGGTTTATTTAAACCAGCATCCATTAGCCACTTTAACGTTTGTGGCACAAGTGACACATGTGTAGGATATTCGTTTTTAATAATAGTCAACATATCTTCAGTATTATATTTATTTAATAAACGTACAGTAAATCCTTCAATCACAGCACGTAAAATCACGCTAAGTCCTGAAATATGATAAATTGGAAGAACCGATAACCATGTCGTTTGTTGATCAAATCCTAGACTTTCTTTACAACCTAATGCACTTGCATAGTGATTTTTAAATGTTTGAGGTACTGCTTTTTGGGGTCCTGTCGTCCCTGATGTAAACATAATAGATGCAATACGATGAATATCAAATTGTTTATGATTAGGCGTATCAGGATAATCATTGAGTTGATTAAATGAGAGAACTTGATGTGAAGATAAATCGAACTCTTTTGTAGTTAAAATAAGTTGAACATTCACTGAGTTCATTTGATTAGTCATTTCAGTTGTTGTTAATCGTGTATTGATCATTGCAATTTCAATTTGCGCTAACCAACATGCGTGCACTAAAATAACAGAATCAATGTCGTTTCCAATATATAGTCCTACCCTACTTTCATTTAAAGATAATAATTTTTTTGAAAGCTGATACGCTGTAGAATATAATTGATTATATGTTAATGTATACTGACCATCTATAACCGCGATTTTGTTTTTGTTTTTTATACTTTGCTCTTTTAACCAAAATTCCAAAATTCATTCCTCCAATAGTTATACACTCTATATTATAACGATTTTTAAATTACTTAACAGGACTCATGTTTGAATTTATTTTGTGATTGTTTTATTTTTAAAAAGATATTATCCATTTTAAGATAAATATAGTTGAATACTTGATATATCATATCTATAAAAAACTCAGAATGGAAAATAACCATTCTGAGCTACTGTACGGAGAGTAAGGGATTCGAACCCTTGAGACGCGATAAAGCGCCTACACACTTTCCAGGCGTGCTCCTTCAGCCAGACTCGGACAACTCTCCTCTATTCAATTAAATAAAAAAACAGAAGCGATGTTTCACTTCTGTTTATATGACTCCTACGGGACTCGAACCCGTGTTACCGCCGTGAAAGGGCGGTGTCTTAACCGCTTGACCAAGGAGCCATGGCTCCGCAGGTAGGATTCGAACCTACGACCGATCGGTTAACAGCCGATAGCTCTACCACTGAGCTACTGCGGAATAATTAAATTATGGAGCGGGTGATGGGAATCGAACCCACAACATCAGCTTGGAAGGCTGAGGTTTTGCCATTAAACTACACCCGCTTAATAACGATTATGGGGCGGTTGATGGGAATCGAACCCACGAGTGTCGGAACCACAATCCGATGCGTTAACCACTTCGCCACAACCACCAAAGTGTAAATGGTTCAGGACAGAGTCGAACTGCCGACACATGGAGCTTCAATCCATTGCTCTACCAACTGAGCTACTGAACCTTAATCATAAGTCAAAAGTAATGGCGGTCTCGACGGGAATCGAACCCGCGATCTCCTGCGTGACAGGCAGGCGTGTTAACCGCTACACTACGAGACCTATAAAATTATGTATTGCGGGAGGCGGATTTGAACCACCGACCTTCGGGTTATGAGCCCGACGAGCTACCGAACTGCTCCATCCCGCGCCAATATTATTAGCACTTCAAATGAGTACTTAATTAATATATCATTTAAGCCACTGTAATGTCAACACTTTTTTAAAATAATTTTTACAATACGTTAATTATAAATTTAAATAATTATGAGATAATTATTTTTTAATTAGTGCTTTTTTCAATACTTTATTAGTATATATATTAACACCTATATAGTCAATAAAAATTATAAATTAATTTGTGTAAAAAAACGCTACACTTAAAAAATTTTATTTTATGGGATAATTTGGGTATAAAATCTCATAATTATTATTACTCTTTATATTACTATTTGATACTTTCCCGCTCTAACATTATTGTGTCATATATTTTTGCATTTTTTCTTGTAATTCACTGAAAGAAACAAAGCCTTCTTCTTCTAGGAAGTGCCCTCCTTCTTCAACAATTCGAATTGATCCTCCTAAAGCTTGTAATAACTTTTCAGTTTCTTTATAAGATACATGTTCATCATCTTTTGAAGCGAGACCGTGAAAGTGTTTCACCTTTTTCTTAACTTCATCATAATCAATGGTAATATGATCTAAATTAACAGATTCATCGATGTCTTGAGCATCTTCTTTAAATCCAGCAATACTAAAAAAGCCTTCTATTGGACGTTTTAAATCTAATTGTTCAATAAATTTCAAAGCAGCGATTGAACCATAGCCATGTGTTACAACATACGTATCGGGATGATTGATTTTAATTTGTTGTTTCATAGCCTTTAGCCACATATCTAATTTTTTATTATCCGCTTTATCTAAATTAAACAATTGTACATTATATCCTTCGAGTGCTAAGTTATGTTTTAACCATTGATACCAATGATTTTGTGCATTTCCTATTTGTGAATGAACAATAATTACATCTGTCATTTTTTATTCTCCTTTTCTTCTTAATAATGACTATTTATTTTAAAATAAAGCACTTTAAAGAGACAAATGTAACCTCTAAAAAGTGCCTATTTACTATGCTTTATTTATAACTCGTCTATTAATTCTTCAACAGCATTTTTGCCTTGTTGAATACAATCAGGTAAACCTACCGCTTCAAAAGGTGCACCGGTAATGCGTAACCCGTTATATTGACGTTTTACATGATTTTGTATATTTCGAATTTGAGTCATATGACCGATATGATACTGTGGCATACTTTTTGGTAATCGATTCACTATGGTAAAATCTGGATCACCTTTAAACGTCATCATTTTACTTAAATCTCGACGTGCGATATTTACAATTTCTTCATCAGTATGGTCATCTACAACCGTATCGCCAGGTTTTCCTACATACGCACGTAATAATACTTTACCTTTTGGTGTAGTAAACGGCCACTTTTTAGTCGTCCAAGTACATGCAGTAATATCAGTATGACTGGTTCTTGCAATGACAAATCCAGTACCATTATAGGTATTTTCGATATTTTTCTCATCAAATGCAAATACAACCGTTGCAACTGTAGTAGAATCCATAGTATTAAAGTATTTAAATGCTGAATCATGATTAAACCATTTCATAAACGTTTGATGCGGTGTCGTAACAAGTAAACCATCAAACGTCTCCCGACTATTATGTGTAACAATCTCATAATTATCATTATGAATATGAATATCTTCTACTGGTGTATTATATTTGAAGTGTACACCTTTTTGTTCAACATTTTTAGCTAGTGCTTCAATAAATGAACTTAGCCCATGTCTAAATTGTTTGAATTGTCCTTTAGGAGCACCTGGATAAAGCTGACGTTTTCTTGTACGTTCGCGTTTTTCATCTTTCATTCCTTTAATTAAACTACCATATGATTCTTCTTTATACTTGAAATTAGGAAATGTACTCATCAAACTTAATTGATCAATATCTGTTCCATAAATTCCTCCCATAAGGGGCTCAATCAAATTTTCCAGCATTTCGTTTCCTAAACGTTTTCTGAAGAATTCACCAACCGAAATATCATTTTCTATTTTAATAGGCGGAATAACTAAATCTAATCCTGCTCTTAATTTTCCTAAAGGGGAAATTAAACGTGTTTTTAAGAAAGGTTTAATATCTGTTGGAATTCCCATAATTGATCCGCCTGGAATAGGATACAATTGGTTCTTAGCAAAAATGTAGGATTGTCCTGTTTGATTCGTAATTAAATCATCTTCAAGACCTATATCTTTTGCTAAATCTGTCATGATCGTTTTTCGACCTAAGTAGGATTCTGGACCAAGTTCAATAGTATAACCATCGCGTCGATAAGTTTGAATTTTACCTCCAGGTCTTGAAGTTGCTTCAAAAATAGTTACATCTATGTCTTCATTGTAATGTTTAAAATAATATGCACTGGCTAGACCTGTAATGCCAGCACCTATAATTGCAACTTTTTTACTCACAACATGTCCCTTCCTTTTTAAAAAACTGTTTTAATTTCGTCGACAATCGCACCTATAAATAACGGATTTGTATTAGGCATTTCTGGTCGATAGTAATTAGCACCAATGTCATCGCAAACAACTTTACACTCATAATCATTATCGTAAAGTACTTCAAGATGTTCACAAACAAATCCAACTGGTGTATAAATAAAGTTTTTATAATGATGTTCATTGTATAATTCCCTTGTTAAATCTTGTACATCAGGTCCTAACCAAGGCGTACCTGTATTACCCTCTGACTGCCAACCTTGCGCTACATGTTTAATATTTGTAGAAGCTTCTAAACGATCCATAGTATCTTTAATTTCATTAGGATAAGGATCATTATTACGTTCTATTAATCCTTTAGGTAAACTGTGCGCAGACACGATTAAAATTGTTTCATCATGTTCTTCTTCTGGAATTTCAGCTAATGTTTCATTTACTTTATTTGTCCAGTATTCAATAAATTTAGATTGTTGATAATAACGTTCAACATGATGTAGTTGTATACCATATTTATCCGCTTCTTCTTTAGCACGTTTATTATATGAACCTACTGAAAAACTTGAATAATGGGGAGCTAATACGACTGTAACAGCCTCTGTAATACCATCATTATGCATTTTTTCAACTGCTTCTTCAATATAAGGAGAAATATGTTTCAATCCTAAATATAATTTAAATTCTACATCATCATATGTTTTATTAAGTGCATCTGTAAGTGCTTTAGCTTGACGATCTGTCGTGCCTGCAAGTGGAGAAAGCCCACCTATAAATTCATAACGATTTTTTAAATCTTGAAGTTCTTCTTCTGTTGGTCTTTTACCATGTCGTATATCTGTGTAATATGGTTCAATATCACTTTCTTTATATGGCGTACCATATGCCATTACTAATAAACCTACTGTTTTAGTCATTCTTAAAACCTTCCCTTTTAAAAATAAATTTTTATGATTCTAATTTTATTTTTGCGTATAGTCATGAACCAGTTGTGTTACTTTTTTAAGTGTATCTGGTTGAACTTCTGGGAAAACGCCATGACCTAAGTTAAATATATGTTTACCTCTTTGCATTCCTTCATCAAGTATTGCTTTAACTCTTTTTTCTAATACATCCCATGGTGCTAGTAGTAATGAAGGATCTAAATTACCTTGTAATGTTTTATTTACACCTAATTGATCCGCTTTCAAAATAGATGTACGCCAGTCTAAACCTAAAACATCAATTGGCAAATCATTCCATTCATTAATGAGATGACTAGCCCCTACACCAAATAATATAACAGGAATATTATGATGTTCTTTAATTCCACGGACTAAACGATCCATAGATGGTTTTATATAATATCGATAATCCTGTACATTAAGTGCGCCTACCCATGAATCAAAAATTTGAATCAATTCTGCACCTGCTTCAACTTGAGCTGTTACATATTTAATTGAAACGTCTACAAGATGATTCATTAAAGCAAACCAAGTCTCTTCATCGCCATACATCATTGCCTTAGTAAATGTGTAGTTTTTAGAAGGTCCACCTTCAATCATATAAGATGCTAATGTAAAGGGAGCACCCGTAAATCCAATTAAAGGTACATTTAACTTTTCTTCAGTTAGAATTTTAATTGTTTCTAACACATAAGGCACATCTCTTTTAGGATCAATTTGAGTTAATTTTTCCACATCTTTCATAGATTTAATGGGATTGTGGATTACAGGACCTATACCAGATTGAATTTCAACATCTACTCCGATAGGTTTAAGTGGTGTCATAATATCTTTATATAACACAGCTGCATCAGTATTGTAATTATCAACAGGTAGATGTGTTACATATGCACAAAGTTCTGGTTGATGTGTAATATCAAAAAGTGAATACTTTTCTTTTAATTTGCGATATTCTGGTTGTGATCTGCCAGCTTGGCGCATAAACCACACAGGTGTGTGTGAGGTTGATTCCCCTTTAATTGTTTGTAAAATTGTATTATTTTTTTTATGCACCATTTTATCCTCCTAAATTAAAATCATTCTTATTCATAATATCACAACATAAAAGATTTCGCGTTTCTTAAATATTAAATGTCATAAAAATGACAAAGCACGTCTATCTATTCTTTAATTTTAAATTTGTAATTATAAGTGAATTGATTTAAATAAATTATTCACAATTTATTTTCTTATTTAAATTATTTATAATAGCTAGTCTTATCATTTAATCGTATAATATACATAAATAAAGGAGGTATGGCTTATGAAAATATATACAACTTATGGAACTTATGACTATTTAAATCAAATTCGTTTAAATCATCCTGAAAATCATCTGTTTATTTATTCAACTAATGATTCTTCAGTCATTATTGAAGAATCCGAAGATAAATCTATACTTAAACACCCTACTACTTATGAAGTTGTTAATGAAATCAATGAGCTTAATCATCAACATTTCTATTCAGCTATCTTCATTCCAAGTTCAGAAGATCATGTCAATCAACTAGAAAAACGTCTTTCGAATTTGAATTTAGATTTCAGTCAATTTGCTGGTTTTAAAAGCTATCGTTTCTTACGACCTGAAGAAGGTACTACTTATAAAATTTACTTTGGCTTCGCTAATCGTCAAACATACGAAGATTTTAAATCATCTGATATGTTTAATGATTATTTTTCTAAAGAAGCATTAAGACATTATTTTGGCTCAAGCAGTCAACATTCAAGTTATTTTGAAAGATATTTATATCCTATTAATGATTAACATAAAAAGAGGAAGCTTAAGTATGTGTTTAATACATCTTAAGTTCCCTCTTTTTTTAATCTCTTAATAAAGTTTCCTGATATTGCAATTTTTTAATCGTACTTCTAATCGTTAACCATCCTACAATAAAGAATACAATTGCAAAAAAGAAGTATTTTATATAAAAGATGATAAAAATGATTGCGAAAATAATACCTATCATAATCATAAGGCGATATAAGAATTTTTCATATCCTTTGATCACTTCACTATCTGATACAGGCCAAACCTGAGGCCATAGTCCATACGCTTGCTGCGTATAAAACTGAGACATTTGCAATAAAATAATATACATAAATAAACTACCAATAATAATAGAAACAAGTGGATGAGACAGCCAAATCATAAGTACAAGTGCAATGACAACAAGTCGAAGAATAATACTTAATGCATCTTTTCCTCTTACAAAACTTCTCACAAATAAATAAAGATACATATTGTGCGAATTAAAACGACGTCCTTTGGGTGTGGGTAAAAGAAAATCTAAATATTTGCGTCTTGCTGCATTTTCTTTTAAATGCTTAACATCTGTAAACATATTTACAAATTTATAATAATTTGTATGATGTCTTTCTTCTACTGAAATCAACTGTTCCCATGGAAATAACGTAAGACTCTTAAATTTAGGTATAAGGTACGCCATGCCAAAGAAAATTATTGTTAATAAAATGGCAAAATATAATTGTTTCCCTAAAATTAGATAATACGTTATAAAATTAAGTGAAAATATTAAGACATTTAATATCCATTGAGACAATCTCGCACGATACCATTGCCATTTTAAGCGTAGTCCTAAAATAGGATGAATAAGCGCTAATACACTCATCACGATATAAGATACAACTAATTGTTGATTAAGCTTATAAAACAATGGAAATAATACAATTAATAACACTATTTGTAATATTATACGGTTAAAATAACTATATCTTAGGCCTAATTTTATATAATCTTCCATATTCTTCTCAAAAGGAAGCAAAAATAACTTGTCAGCATCTTTTAAAAATGTTCGAAATGGAAAGATTGAAGTTAAAGCAATTACAATACTTGCTAAGAGTGCATAATCTATATTTTTAGGAATATGTTGTAACCATTGACCATAACCTAATATGAAGGCTCCTAATAAAATAACTAAGAATACAGTAAAGTGACCATTAAAAATAAATTTATTATAATAATGTTTTTCTTTTTTTATTGCGTCATAACGTTGTTTAAATAATGCTATGGCTTCATTATTCATGTCGTTTGACCACCTTGCGTAACATGGATATAAATATCATCAAGAGTTTGATCTTTAAGACCCGTTTGTTCTCGTAGTTCCTCTAAATTTCCAAAAGCAACCACTTTTCCTTTATCTAAAATAATGAATCGATCACAATATCTTTCAGCAGTTGCAAGAATATGGGTACTCATTAGTACTGTACGCCCTTCATTTTTCTTTTCAACCATCAAATCAAGCATGGATTGTATACCTAATGGATCCAAACCAAGAAATGGTTCATCAATAATATAAAGTTCAGGATCGACAATAAATGCGCATATAATCATTACTTTTTGTTTCATTCCTTTTGAAAAATGGCTAGGAAAAACATTAAGTTCATTTTCAAGTCTAAATGTTTTTAGTAGAGGACGCGCACGTTTCATTGCTTCTTCCTTACTTATTTGATAAGCCATAGCAGTCATGGCTATATGTTCTTCTAATGTTAATTCTTCATAAATGACTGGTGATTCAGGAATATATGATAGTTTACGACGGTAGATTTCGATATCATCATTAATATTGGTATCTGAAATAGAAAGTGTTCCTTCCATTGGCGTTAATAATCCAAGCATGTGCTTAATGGTCGTACTTTTTCCAGCGCCATTGAGACCAATTAATCCTACTATTTCACCTTTTTTTAATTCAAAATTTATATTTTCAATAACAGGACGTTTACCATATCCTCCTGTTAAATGTTCAACTTTAACTGTCATAAGGCACCTCCATGAGTTATATTGTACCAAAATCATTATATAACTACTAAGGTTTGCTATAACTCATTAGCGAATTTTTAAAATAACAATGTTATAATAATGAGTAAAAATAGGTTAAAGGAGTGCATTTAATTATGTCAGAAACTGTTTTTGGTAAAATTCTTACTGGTGAAATTCCAAGCTATAAGGTTTATGAGAACGATTATGTTTATGCATTTTTAGATATTTCTCAAGTTACTAAAGGACACACACTTTTAATTCCGAAGAAAGCTTCTCCTAATATTTTTGAAACTGATGAAGAAACAATGAAACACATTGGAGCTGCTATTCCAAAAGTAGCAAATGCCATTAAAAAAGCATTTCAACCTGATGGATTAAACATTATTCAAAATAATGGTGAATATGCTGATCAGTCAGTATTTCATTTGCATTTCCATTTCCTACCTCGATATAAAAATGATATCGATGGTTTTGGTTATCAATGGGACACTCATGAAAATGAAATTAGCGATGAACAGAAAAAAGATATTGCTGAACAAATTAAAGCTCAATTTGAATAATTCTGCATATTGAATATCATTTATGGGTAATATAAAATGAAATCAATATGTCAATGTAATAATTATAGTAAGTAGCTTAAGTCAATCGTTACTTACTTCATAAAATGATATGATTTATTCTATAATCGACATAATAGTGAGGAGAATAAAAAATGAAAGTTACACGTGTATTATTTGGTATCGGTGTGGGACTTGCTTCTGGTATTGCTGTATCATGGATGAATCGTGATCAACAAAGATATAATGCTAATGCCTCTGGACAAAAAGTTCCTACTGGTGCTCGCTCAGAATTAGAACGAGAAATCGAAACAATTAAACGTAGTTTCTATAATATTATTGATTATAGTAAGCAAGTGAAAAATGACGGTGTACAACAAGGTAGCGACATTGCTAACGAATTTAAGACTTTAATCGGAGATTTTAAATCTGATATCAATCCTAATATTGAAAAATTAAAATCTCATATTGAAAATCTTCAAAATCGTGGCGAAGAAATTAGTAATACATTCTCAGAAGATAAGAATAATAACAAATAGAACTCTAACATTGAGCTCAATTTGGCTATGAAGAAATTTATATTAATAGATTTCTTTATGGCTTTTTTTATAAATATACAATCTAATATAAAAACATTGCTCTATATTACAATAACTATTAAAAATTGTCTTGACGATAACTCAAGTTAGTTAGATAATACCTATCGTATATTAAACGACCTATTTTCGAGGTGGAGTTATGTTTTTATGTAAACGTCATATAGATATCCATGCGCGATTTGGTGTTCCAAGAATTGCGTTTTTAAGTATTGTAACAACTATTATTGCGTTTTTAGTTAGTTATGAGATTATGTATTATTTTGTAAAAACGCCTTTATCAGATAAATACTTTTTACTTCTAATATTATTTATCATTCTTATGTACCCTATTCACAAAACAATACATTTATTCTTCTTTTTACCTTATATTCATGCGTTTAGATGGCACAACTTAAATAAGAAAAAATGGCTTCCTTATTTTAATACGTATGTGAATACGCCTGTCCGCAAGTTTTATTTTTGCATTAATCTTATTTTGCCATTTTTAATAATTACAAGCATTTTAATTTTCCTAACTTATCATTTTCCAAGTTATGGACATTATTTTATGTTCTTACTTGCCTTAAATCTTGGTTTATCAGTTATGGATTTTTTATATTTAAAAATTATTCTTTTTTCAAAAGAAGGACAATTTGTTGAAGAACACCAAACAGGTATTAATTTACTGACAAAAGTGCCCTTCCATTCAAATATCTAAGATATAAAGATGGTAATTATAAACGTATTCAATCAAAATTAAAATACAGTCTAGTGGTTATTTTGAATATATTAAAAAGTCTATGATATTGAATGATATTGTAGACTTTTTTTAAATTATTTTTCATCTAATACTTTAGTTGTAAATCATCTTTTATTAATTGGTGGAATAATTATATTATGTTATAGTAACTTTGTTAACATACACAAAGGAGCTATCAACTATGAAAATTATGAATAAACTCATTGTCCCTGTTACAGCAGGTGTTTTATTACTTGGAGGATGTAGTTCTGATTCTACAGATTCTAAAGATAATACATTAATTTCTTCAAAAGCTGGTAATGTAACCGTTAAAGATGTTATGGATAAAATTGGTAAAGATCAAATTGCTAGCACATCATTTAGTATTGAGTTAAATAAAATATTAGCTGATAAATATAAAGACAAAGTAGATACTAAGCGTATCGATGATGATATTAAAAAAGAAGAAAAACAATATGGTGGTAAAGATCAATTTGAAAGTATGCTAAAACAACAGGGTATGACCCTTGATGATTACAAAGAACAGAAAAGACTATCTGCTTACCAAAAACAATTACTTAATGATAAAGTTAAAGTGTCTGACAAAGAAATAAAAGATGATACTAAGAAAGCATCACACATTTTAATTAAAGTTAAATCTGATAGTGATAAAGAAGGTTTATCAGATAAAAAAGCAAAAGCAAAAGCTGAAAAAATTCAAAAAGAAGTTGAAAAAAATCCAAATAAATTTGATGACATTGCCAAAAAAGAATCAATGGATTCTGCTTCAGCTAAAAAAGGCGGGTCATTAGGTTATGTTATTAAAGGACAAATGGTCGATAAATTTGATAAAGCTTTATTTAAACTAAAAGAAGGTCAAATTTCTGACATTGTTAAAACAGAATACGGCTATCACATTATCAAAGCTGATAAAGAAGATGACTTTAATAAACAAAAATCTCAATTAAAAACAAAAATTATTGAACAAAAAGTTCAAAAAAATCCAAAACTATTGACAAATGCTTATAAAGACTTATTGAAAGAATACAACGTAGATTATAAAGATAGCGATATTAAAAAATCTGTAGAAGATACTATACTTAATCCAGAAAAATTAAAAGAACAACAAAGTAGTAGTGCTTCATCAGGATTATCTTCATAATTTTCATAAATCAAAAA
>NZ_JANJPM010000024.1:0-41413 GCF_026222585.1 Staphylococcus sp. SUC_1.2
TTTTATTTATTAAAATTTATTACTTTCTTTACTCATCAATCTGTCATGTTCAGCTTTAGCACCTTTTTTACCTTTTAAGAATAAACTTAAAACGAATGCTAAGACACTTAATGCTGTAGCAATCCAAAACGCATCATTGATCCCTTCGATTGAGGCTAATTTATTTACATAAGTCAAGATAACTTGTAATGCGCCTTGTTGACCCCCATATTGTGCTGCCATTTCACGTACATGATCTTGAATGACTGGATTAGTTTTATCTAATTCAGTTGAAAATGCATTCAGATGATTTGTAGATTGAGTTGTCATTACAGTAACGAGAATCGCAGTACCAATTGAACCAGCTAATTGTCTCATCGTATTTAAGAACGCATTACCATGAGAAATTAAGCGAGGTGGTAAGGCATTGATAGCTGCAGTCATTAACGGCATCATAACAAATGCCATACCTAGTGAACGTATTACATAAATACTCATAATATGAAGATAAGAAGTATCCATATTCAGTTTTGTTAATTCATACGTTCCGTAAGTCATCACTGCAATACCGAATAAAGCAAGTGGTTTAAGACCAATAGTATCAAGTAATTTACCAGCAACAGGTCCTAATACACCCATTAATAATGAACCTGGTAATAATAGTAAACCAGAATCTAATGCTGAGAAACCACGTAAATTTTGAAGATATAATGGTAATAAAATCATACCTCCAAATAAACTCATCATTACTACCATGTTTATAATAGTAGTAAGCGTGTATGTTGGTGATTTTAGCACTTCTAAATTAAGCATTGGTGCTTTCATTGTTAATTCACGAATAGCAAATAAGATGATGAACACAACACCAATGATAAACATTATAATGATTTCAGTTGAACCCCATCCTTTATTACCAGCTTCACTAAAGCCATATAATAAAGCACCAAATCCAATTGTACTATATACGATACCACGATAATCTGCTTTTGGATTGATTGTTTTTTGATAGATTTTGAACCATACTAATCCAAATAAGAAAGCAAGTAATCCTAAGATAAACATCATATAGAACATAACATTCCAATGATAATTTTGGACGATGTAACCAGATAATGTTGGTCCAATCGCTGGAGCAAGAATCATTGCAATACCCATTGTTCCCATTGCCACACCACGTTTTTCAGGTGGGAAAATAGTAACAATTACATTAGATCCTAATGGCATTAATATACCTGCACCAATTGCTTGTAAAACACGTCCTCCCATCATAATTGGGAAGTTAGTTGAAATACCACAAACTAATGAGCCGATTGTAAATAATAAAAGCGCTATTAAAAATAGCTTACGATATGAATACTTATTAAATAAAAACGCACTTATTGGTATTAAAATACCATTTACTAACATGAATCCTGTCATCAACCATTGCCCAGTTGAAGCAGAAATATTGAACTCTGTATTAATTCTAGGTAAAGCTACATTAAGTAATGTTTGGTTTAAAATTGCGATAAACATACCAAACAACATAGCAGCTAAAATTTTACCTCTTGTAATCCCTGCACCGAAGACAAAATCTTGTGTTTGGTCTTTTATACGTTCGTTCACACGTCCTTCTTGTGAATCAGGATTAATAGGTTCATAAATAGAATCTTTGGAAAGATGTTGATTATTAACATCTCTATCATTATGATTTACTGTATCTTCAGAATGCGTATTGCGTTGTTCATCATCTGAGTAGTGTAAGGAATGTGACGTTTGTTTTTGCTCAGGATGAATTTGTTCTGAAGATGAATCTTGTTGTTCTTGTTCTTCTTCAAAATGATTTTTTCTTTTATCATTATTGATATCGTTATCTTCCTTATAATGAGATTGATCATTATTAAAGTAACGTTTTTTCTCTTCACTGATTTGAGAAGAGGATGCATTCTTTGCATCGTTATTTTGTTCTAAGTCACTCATTTTAAATTTAGATGGATTATTTTGACTCTTAGATTCTTCATTTACTTGTTGTCCCTTTGATTGATTTAATTTAGATTTATGACGTGATTTCAACACGAATAAATTAATTAAACCAACTAAAATGACCGCTGAAACGATATATCCAATAATGAAGGTCACTGTCATTTTATGACCTCCTTAGTCTTTATGGATTTTAACTTCAGCGTTCATTCCAGGAACAACATTTTTAGATGGTTGTGAATCTAAAGAAATTTTCACAGGAATCACTTGTGAAACTTTAGTATAGTTACCGTCACTGTTTGATGATGGCATTAATGAGAAACTATTTGCAGTTGCTTTTCCGATTTCTTTAATTTTACCATCGATTTTAGAATCTTGACCGTCGATTGTTACATCAACTTTATCGCCTTTTTCAATGCTGCTTAAATCATTTTCATCGATATTAGCTGTAATGTATAAATCATCTAAATTATATGCATAAGCAATTGGTGAACCTGCTTGAGCGATAGAGCCTTCCATTCCATCAGTTTTAGCAATTGTACCATCTTGTGGCATTTTAATTTTTTGATCTTGAGTTTGACCATCTTGACCTTGAGCAGTTACTTCTGCCACTGTGTCACCTTTTTTCAATTGATCGCCTTGTTTTGCGTCAAAAGATTTAATTTGTCCAGATGCTGGACTCGCAATTTTAATTTGATTACCGTCAACTTTAGCATTATCAGTTGTTACATAGCTAGTTGCATTATGATAGAAATAAAATCCAACTACTCCGATAATAACTAAAGCAACGATAGTAATGATATTGATTAACACCATTTTCTTCATTGAACTTTCCTCCTATTTGCTTTTAAAAATCACTTTATATATTATAAAGACATATCAATAAAAAAAACACCAACAAAACTTAAAAAATTGTCGGTTATTCTTTTTAATTTAGGTGACATACATGAAATTAAAAGCGAAATATAAAATTATAATAAGTATGATCGATTTGCTAGAAGATTATCCTTTCGAACAAATTTCAATTAAAATGATATGTGCAAAATGTAAAATTAATCGTTCAACCTTTTATGATAATTTTCAGGATAAATACGACTTATTGTCTACAATCCAAAGTTACCATTTAAATAAGTATGAAAAATTATTAAAAGCACTTTCTAATAATTTTCACAATATAAAAAAAGAGCCTGAAAAAGTATTTAAGTTCTTCCATATTATTCTCAAATATATATATAGAAAGAAATCTTTTTTCCACGCTATTTTCATCTCAAATCCAAATAAAAGTTTAACTATGGACTACTTAGATATTACAAAGAAATATTACGCTAAGATTTTAGTTGAAAATGAAACTTTAATTCAAAATAGAGAACTTTTTATTTCTTATACCGTTAGCGGTCAAATTGGAGTAATTCTTTATTGGCTAAGAAGTGGTTGCCAAGAAAGTCCTAAAGAAGTAGCAAATTCTTTATTATCCAATACAATTAAGTTACAGAGATAATAAAGAAGGGAGCAAGACAGAATCAAATTAAACTCTGTTTTGCTCCTTTTTATTTATCTTTTTGTTTTAAACACTTTAAAATTAATAAGGTGTAAAATAACAAGGATTACAATTGCACTAATAATGATTGTTAGATAAGGCATACTGTTATATTCTCCTTTTACATTTACCAAAGGTGTAACAATACCTCCAAATAAAAATTGTACAAGTCCTAATAAACTTGAAGCACTACCATTACCAGTGGTACTTTCCTCCATCGCAATAGAAAACCCTAAAGTAGCTACACCTGTAACTGGAGCTACTAATGTTATAAAACCAATCACTAAAAAAATGAATGATCCATGTTGGATGAGCGTTAACGAAACTATACATACACCAATAACTTGGATACATGTCAATAACCTTAAAAGTGTTTGCGTATGAATATAATCTACTAATTTTCCTGTTAATTGACTAGAGACGATTAATGTTATTCCTATTCCAGCAAACATCCAACTAAAATGCAGTGGAGAGACACCATAAATTTTTTGAACTAAAAACGGTGAAGCAGAAATATAACTAAATAATAAAATAAATGAAACACCTTGTATGAGCATGGGTAGCACAAATCGTGGTGTACCTAATAAGCTTTTAAAATTCTGAAATATCACTTTGATACCACTGCTATCTCTATACTCTAAACTTAACGATTCTGGTATTTTTGTTAGACTCCCCATTACCATTAATATACCGAAGATAGTTAATATAACAAATATGACTCTCCAAACTGCTACACTTAAAATGATACCTCCAAGCGCAGGCGCAATAACCGGAGCAACACCATTAACTAGCATTAATAAAGATAGGAATTTAGTTAATTCATTACCTTTATATAAATCACTTGCAATGGCTCTTGAAATAACTGCCGCGCCTCCCCCAGTAATACCTTGTAAAAGTCTTAAGATAATCATAAGCCATATGTTATGAACAAATATGATTCCGAGACTTGCAAGAGTAAAAATGGTCATAACGATAATTAAAGGTTTTTTACGCCCCAAACTATCGGAAATCGGTCCTACAAATAAATTACCAATTCCAAGACCAATCATAAAAAACGATAGTGTTAATTGAGCATGAGCTGTCGTAGTGTTGAAATCATTTTTCAATTCAGGTAAACCGGGTAAGAACATATCAATCGCTAAAGGTCCTATAGCAGTCAACATACCTAGAATAATAATAAATAACAAGGAATGCTTATCTTGGTTATGTCTTTGTTCCATTTAAATATTCTCCTTAGTATCTATTTAATGTTTATAATTTGTAATATTCCATTATCTTTATTTTCTTCTATTTCATAAGTGACATATTCTATTTCTCCGCGTTGATTAATTTGTTGTACTTTAGCTTTAATAATATCTCCACTTTGAGTTGCACTTAACAACTGTGAGAACTCAAAATGCTTTGAATCACTTAAATGATTTTTTATATCTATATATGCATCAGACTTATTTTTTAGAAATGGACTTATTATATCAAAATTTTGTTGATTAATAGCATTATTTAGAGCATAAGCATATTGATTAAAAAATGGTTCTAACGTAACTCTAAGTATACTTTCTTCTTCAGTTTTCTTTGAAACATAATCAGAAATTTTATCTTCATCAAAGTCCAGTATGGCACTATTAATGTTTCCTAAATCTTTTGCTTTTATTGTTTTACTTGTAGACGTAAATGTTTTGTCTTTAACCATACCTGTAGCTGAAACACTAATGTCTTTATTTTGAGGATATGGACCATATATTTTTGATGCATCATATTTCATTTCTTTATCATTAATAGTTACTTTTAATGTGTTTTTATCTAAGTCACTTTTACCCTTTAATTTAACTTTAAGTGCAGCTTCGTTAAAGTTCTCATTAACATCCACAGTATTTCCTTTAGCATATCTAAAATCAAATTTCATTTGACCTGTAAAATGACCATATTCCGTGTCTTTTTCAGCATCGATAGCATAAACACCTGGAATGTATTTGCCAATAGAAGTTGCTTGATTCGCCTTTGCATGAATGACTCTACGTTTTCCACCAGCTTTAAATTTATATTTTGTATCTATTTTCGGCTTAACAATAACCGTTTTTGTAGGTGGTCTATAACTCATATTATTAAAGATTAAAAAACGCGTTCCATTTTTACTAATTTTTAATACATTTTTATCTGTTTTTGTTTGTATATAGGCAGAATCATGATTACTTTTATTTAATTTATCTGTTGTGTGTTTGACATCGTGAATAAATTTCATCATTCCAACTTCATCTTTAATATATTGAATATAAACACTTGCTTCTTCATCATCTACAGGAACATCTTTAGTACTAATTAACGTAGCTACTTTTTGAGCATCGTTGTTATCAATTGCGTTTACAAGAATTTTAGTTTGAGCTTCGGGGGAATTGAAATTTCTTAATAGTATGAAAACAATACCAATTAAAACAACAATGAAAGCTATAATGACCCACGGAATAAACTTTTTAAATTTTAAATTAGATTGTTCTGATTGAGAGGACGATGTTGCTTTATTTTTTTCTTTTGGTATCATATTTCCACAATTAGAACATTGCTTATCACTTTTATTTAATTCTTGTCCACAATAAGGACATTGTTTCATTTTCTCATCAACTTCCTCTCATAAGATGCAATGTCATTTATATTTTTCACACAAATATTATAACCCTTTTTTCTTGTGGAGATAACTTCCGATTAACGTTTATTTTACCTTAGCATTAAACTGCTTCACACGTTCATCTATAATATAAAGCACACTCAGAGCTTTTTCTATATCACTACTAGATAAGTCTTTAACCATATCATTCACAATTTGACTTATAATTTCGTTATTTTCTTCCGTATATTGGCGCCCTTTCTCTGTTAAAACAATATACTTTAAACGTTGATCTATTTTATCGTTAGGCTTCTGTAATGCAACAAAGTCACTTTCTATTAATTTTTTTATACGACGACTTACTGCCGCTTTATTAACCCCTTGTTTTTCAGTAATTTCTGTTATAGATAAAGCTTGATGATGACTAAGTAATCGTAGTACATTCGATTGCTCAGTAGAAACACCATATTTTACTTGTTGATCTTTTAAAAGTTTAGACGTTAATGTATTTGTATCGTCTATGAAATGTTTCATAAATTCAATATGATTTTTTGAGATTCTATTCATTACAAATCTCCTTACTTAAATAATTTCATATATTATGTAGTTAATTTTTATACTCTGTTAAATAATATCAATAATTTTCCACGTTGAAAACAAATAGAAAAATATAATAGTTGCTAAATTGTGACCCTTTCATTACATTTAAATATATAAATAGATATGAGGTTATTAAATATGCTAGCAATCATTTTATTATTTATTGTTTTAATTATTATCCTAAGTGTTTTGTTTAATATAAGACATTTTATCTCCCTTTCTTTTTTTATTACAAGCGTGATATTATGTTTCACCATTAATCTCATTAATATCATGACCATGACTCTACCAACTGGATTGTTTATATTAATTATCATTTCTACCATCGGTTTGCTTGTCAAACATTCTCATCTATTTAAAATAAAAAAAGGAACCCGTTTCTTAAACAAAATGTTTCGTAGATTAATAAATGGTGTCTTATTTATTGGTATATTTATATATCTTAGTACAATACCATTATCTATTTTAAATGGCATGTTTTTATGGATTGCTTTAATTTTATTTAGTGCTTGTTACACTTTCATTATATATTTAATTTTTTCTTCTGCATTTGGACGTGCTAAAACCCATAAACAATATGATGTGATTCTTATACTTGGCGCAGGTATATTCACTGAAACAATCACTCCTATGCTAGCCTCTAGACTGGATAGAGCTTTAAAAATCTATAAAGTACAGTCGCATAATTGCAACATATTGGTAAGTGGTGGTCAAGGTCCTGACGAACCAATTTCAGAGGCCTTAGCAATGAAGAATTATCTCATTAAATGTGGTGTGTCATCTTCTTCAATATTGATGGAATCACAATCAAGCAGTACATATGAGAACTTTTTATATTCTAAATCTTTCATTAATACATCGTTTGAAAATGTCCCTAGTATTTTATGTGTGACGAGTCAATTTCATATTTTAAGAGCCTTACGTTTTGCACAAAAGTTAAATATAAACATAATAGGATTAGGAAGTTCAACGCCTTATCATTTTCTAGATAAAGCGCTCTTACGAGATTTTCTTTCACTTATATATCAATATAAATTACTTTTGACTTTGTATTTAGTCGGAGTATTTATAGCATCAATTTGGATATTACTTTAATATACAAAAAGTCTGGATCATTTTCTTATATGATCCAGACTTTTCCATAGTATGAATACTATTCACTTTTTAATTAAGTATTTTGCCGTCTTCTAATTTTACAACGCGATCAGCATAGTCAAATAATCGCTCGTCATGTGTAATCATAATACCTACCATCTCTTCAGATTTTATACGTTCCTTAATCATCTCTACTACTTTCGTAGCACGACTTGCATCTAAACTTGCTGTTGGTTCATCTGCAAGAATAATTTTAGGATTATTTGTAAAGGCACGCATAATTGCTACACGTTGCTTTTCTCCTCCTGATAACATATGTGGAAATGCATCCAAACGATCTTTGAGACCAATTTCTGTTAATAAATATTTAGCATTTGAAACGGCTTCTTTTTTATTTACTCCCGCTTCCTTAGCAATAACAGTGAGTTGTTCTTCAACCGTTAGATAAGGCACAAGATGTGACGATTGAAAAATAAAACCAATATCATTAAGTCTTAATTCTGTACTATTTTTATAATTTGAATACAAATCATGACCTTCATATAATATCTTACCATCAGTAGGTGTTAACAACCCACCTAATATATTTAATAGTGTCGATTTACCTGAACCTGATGCACCATTTAAAATAATAAACTCTCCTGGTTGAACGTCTAAATTAATATCCTTTAATACTTTTGTCTTCGCTAAACCTTCTCCAAATGTTTTACTAATATGTTCGAGTTTTAATGTCATTATTCCATACCTCCAATAGCATCAATTGGATCCACTTTTACTACTTTGATAAATGATAGTAAGGCACCGATACATCCTACAATAAGAAAAATAACAATCATTAATAAAATTGTACCGTAACCTAAATAAAATGGCATAGTCACTGGCATAATTAAACTTAATATTAAAATAAGTACTGTGGCTAAAATAACACCAACCATGGTAGTTAAAATAATCTCTATAATTAATGAGCTTAATAAATGTCTCGTTTTAATACCTACTGCTTTTAATATGCCTATTTGTGAGATTTTTTGAATGGTCATAACATAAAAGAATGCACTTAATACAATTGCTGTAATCACAAACAAACTAATTATCATTAAATTCAATGGCATTTGTTCTGTTTGGTAACTTGCAATGTTATCAGTCAATGTTTTTTCACTAACAGTTGTTACATTAGAAATATCATTAATTCTATTTTTATCTTTTTTACTTAATTCTTTAACTGGATAGAATGTAGAATAATTTTTATTAAGCGTTTTAAAATCTGAATGATTCATCATAACCATTGAACTATGAGAATACATTGTATCTTCAATAATACCACTTACTTTATAAGCTTCTTTATGACCTTTAAACTTAATCATATCTCCTTTTTTTACATCTTGTCCCGTTAATTTATCATTTATTGCAACTTCATGTGAATGATTAGGATAGCGACCTTCTTTTAAAGAGGGACGATCTTCTTTAGAAGTAGAGAACGTAAGAATATCTTGATCTTGTTGTTTTAATTTTAATGTTTGTGGTCCAAGATGTGTTGCTTGTTGATTTATAATATCTTCTATCTTATTTTGTTGATTTGAATCAAGTTGTGATGTTTCAATTTTAGGTTCTTTCATTTTTTCAATAATATATGTTTGTGCATTTTGATTATTTAAAAATGACACATTTTCTCTCGCTAAACCTTGAGCTAAACCATTAATAAATAATACCATACTCCCTAGTAAGAAGATGATTAGCATAATTAATATATATCGAAACTTATAAAATTTTATTTCTTTCCAAGCTAAATTCATTTCTTTTTCCTCCCTATTTATCTTTATTAAACAGTATAGAGAGTAAATATGAACTGAATATGAACAACAAAGAAAATTGTCTTAGATTTTAAAGATTCGTATAATAATTAGAAAAGGAGCGAAAAGTAAATGATAAAATGTTTAATTGTAGATGATGATCCAAAACTCTTGCATTACGTTTCTAAACATTTAGAAGCGGATCATATAAAAACCGTGACACATTCGAGTGGAGAACAAGCATTAAAATATCTTAATCATCATCGCGTGGATATCGCAGTTGTAGATATTATGATGACAGGTATGGATGGATTTGAATTATGTCAATTATTAAAAGATCACTATCAATTACCAGTTATTATGCTAACAGCACGAGATGCATTAAGTGATAAAGAACGCGCATTTGTCAGTGGCACAGATGACTATGTAACTAAGCCATTTGAAATTAAAGAATTATTATTTAGAATTCGTGCCGTTTTGCGTCGTTATCAAATTAATACACAAAATAAGATTGAAATAGGAAATGTCATTTTAAATGATGAATTTATGGAGGTAAGTGTAGCATCTAAAAAAATGAATCTTCCTACTAAAGAATTCCAACTCCTATTTTTATTATGCACTCATCCAAGACAAATTTACACAAGAGAGTCTATTATTGAAAAAATTTGGGGTTTCGATTATACAGGCGATGAAAGAACAGTAGACGTTCATATTAAGCGTTTAAGAACACGGTTAAAAAAATTAGAGGCAACTATTGAAATTCAAACAGTAAGAGGCCAGGGATACAAGGTGAATAAAGATGTTTAAAACATTATATAGTCGCATTGCGATTTATACTATTACTGTGATTATTTTTAGTGCATTAGTTAGTTTTTTCATAGCAAATATATATTATCATTTCAATCTCAAAGAAAATAATGACACTAAAATTATGCGTACGTTAAAAGAAGCTCGTACATACGAACATCAACTTCCTTCAAAATACGTAAAGTCTTATTTTCAACATTTAGGACAAATGAATTATCAAATCGTTACCGTCGATAAACAAGGACAAAAAACATTTTATGGTGAACCTTTTAGAAAAGATACACTGTCCTCATCATCTATTAACCAAGTTATGCGTGGTCATGATTATCACGGTATAAAAAACAAACCTTTTGAATTATTTGTGACAGGTTTCTTTGATAACGAAACAGATAACACGGTGGGCATAAGATTTTATGAAGACCATGAACCTATAGCAGTATTTATGCGGCCAGATATAGGTAAAACATTCGGCGAGTTTAGAATATTTTTATTTGTATTACTTATTTTCTTATTGCTGATATCTATTTCGCTTGTTATTGCTTCAACATACTCGATCATTAAACCTATTAAAAAGTTAAAATTGGCGACAGAACAATTAATGAATGGGAATTTTGAAACACCCATTTCTCGTACACGTCATGATGAAATTGGAACTTTACAGTTTCGCTTTGATACCATGCGTCAGTCATTAAAACAATTAGATGACATGCGTCAGCATTTTGTTCAAAATGTTTCACATGAAATTAAAACACCTCTTACACATATTGAAAGACTATTAACTGAATTACAATCTGCGCATTCAGAAGATGAACGTCATAGTTTAATCAATGATATTCATTTAGAAATTACACGTCTTAGTAACTTAATAAAAGAACTACTATTACTATCTGAATTAGATAATGCGAATCACTTATCTGTTGACGATAAATTAGAATTATCTTCACTCATTACTGATATCATTCGACATGAACAATACACGATTGATGATAAATCATTGATGTTATTATCTGATATGCATAACATATATTTCCAGGGAAATCGTCGCCTTTTACATCAAGCATTTTCGAATCTAATTCAAAATGCTATTAAATATTCAGATATAAATGGCATTATCGATATTACTTTGAATCAAGAAAATAATCATATTATTTTTGCGGTAACAAATGAAGGACAAACTATTTCTAAACAAGCGATACCACATCTATTTGATCGTTTTTATAAACTCAATGCTAGTGATAATAGTAATGGTTTAGGACTAGCAATTACTAAGTCCATCATTGATTTACATCACGGTAAAATATGTGTATCTAGTAATTCTGAAAGTGGCACGACATTTAAAATTCTATTTCCACATACCCTATTTTAACTTATTAGACAAAAACAGGCAGTGTTAAAAAGGACACTACCTGTTTTTTTGATTATTTCACATTTAAATATTTTCTTACTTCTTTATTTACTGCGTTATAAACTTCTTCATGCTCATTAAGTTTAAGTCCATACGATGGAATCATCTCTTTAATTTTTGGAATCCAAGCATCAAATTCATTTTTGTAACAGCGTTTTAATACATCTAACATGATATCGACAGCTGTTGAAGCTCCTGGAGAAGCACCTAATAATGCTGCAAGTGATCCATCATCAGAAGTAATGACCTCTGTACCAAATTGTAAGTTCCCTTTACTATCTTCTGTATCTTTAATCACTTGAACACGTTGTCCAGCAATAACAACTTCCCAATCTTTGTCTCTAGCATTCGGTAAAAAGATTCTTAAATCATTCATTCGATCTTTATGACTAAGCATTAATTGAGAAACTAAGTATTTAGTTAAATTGAACTCTTTAACTCCTGCTGTTAACATCGTCACAATATTATTCGGTTTAACAGAGCGAATTAAATCTAAATTTGATCCTGTTTTCAAAAATTTAGGTGAGAAACCTGCAAACGGTCCAAATAATAGAGAGCGTTCTCCATTTACAAATCGTGTATCTAAATGTGGTACAGACATCGGCGGTGCTCCAACATCTGCTTTACCATATACTTTTGCATAGTGACGTTCAATAACGTCTTCGTTTTTACAACGTAAGAAAAGACCACTTACTGGGAAACCACCTACATGTTTAGACTGCTTAATTCCAGTTTTTTGTAGAAGTGGAAGACTTGCTCCTCCAGCACCGATGAACACAAACTCAGATTCAAACGTATGAATTGTATTAGAGTTCAAATCTTTGACAGTCACTTTCCAATAACCATTGTTCAATCGTTCAATATTTTGAACTTCTTGATGATACGTAACGTCTACATTACGTTCTTTTAAATTAGAAATTAATTTTTTAGTGAGTGCTCCAAAGTTTACATCTGTACCAGTTTCATCACGAGATAATGCAATAGGAACGGGTGATGTTCTACCTTCTACCATTAACGGCACCCATTCATCAATTTGATCCCGATCTTCTGTGATTTCCATTTTTTGAAATAAAATATTTTCTTTTAAAGCTTTTACACGTTTTTTCAAAAAGTCTACGTTTAAAATACCTTTAACAAAGCTCATATGTGGCACAGATTGAATAAAATTACCTGGATGTTCTAGTTGACCAGTTCTGACTAGATAAGCCCAAAATTGTTTAGATACTTGGAACTGTTCATTAATTTTAATTGCTTTTGTTACATCAATACTGCCATCTTTATTTTCTTTTGTATAATTCAATTCACATAGAGCTGAATGTCCTGTTCCAGCATTATTCCATACATTAGAACTCTCCTCACCTGATTGTTCCAATTTTTCGAAAATTTTAATTTCTTTTTCTGGAGATAAGTCTTTTAGTAATGTTCCTAATGTTGCGCTCATGATTCCGCCACCGATTAAGATGACATCTGTTTTGCTATGTTCTATACTCATAACAACCCAGTCCCCCTTTTATAATTACATCTTCAGTCGAAATAAATACGACCATTTTCAATTTAAAACGCTTTCTTTAATTGATAAAAAATAAATATTAATTTGACGTTAAAAACGTAAACAAAATTTTAATTACTATAGTAATTATATACATAATTTCTCTTTGAAAAAAGTATTTACACGAATTATTACATTATGTCATCTCTGTTTTCAAAAATATTTTAATTTTATTATAAAGCCCACAATATTTATACAGTTGGTTTATTACATGCTATAATTTTTATAATATTATTAATAACGAGGTACAATCATGAAATCATTTACTTTTTTAATGCATAATATATATGCTTTAGGTGGCACAGTTAAAGCAATGACTGAATTAGCAAATACCTTAGCGGACAAAGGTCATAACGTTAAAATTATCTCTATTTTTAGAGCTAAAGATAAGCCTTACTTCAAACTTAATTCTTCTATTAAAATAAAACACTTAGTTGATTATAGACTAAAACCACAAAATGTGATTTCTATCTTCATGAATCGGCTTAATAAATACACTCCTTTATTAAAGCCTATCTACCTTTCAAAACATGAGCCTGGTTTAAATCAATTCTCGAAGTATATTGAACATAAATTGATACGCGCAATTAATGATATAGATACCGATGTACTCATAGGTACAAGAGCAAGTTTTAATATATTTATTTCTAAATATTATCATGGACATGCAATGACAATAGGTATGGAGCATATGAATTTAAATGCCTATCCCAAAGCGTATCGACAAGAAATATTAGATGCTTATCAACATCTAGACGCACTAACCACTTTAACTCATACGGATAAAGACCATTATGAATCATTCATTAAAACGCCTGTATATGTCGTTCCTAATATTATTCGCACTAAAAAATTAAATCTACCTAAAAAAAATGTTATTTTAAGTGCCGGACGTCTAGAATATGAAAAAGGTTATGATATTTTAATCGAAAGTGTCCAACTCATTAAAGATACGCTTAGACAGAAAAAATATAAAATTGAGATTTATGGTGAAGGTCAAGAACATCAACATTTACAAGAAACTATTAATCATCACCAGCTTAATGACTTAATAACTATATATCCAGCTACTCAACACCTTAATGAAAAATTAGCGCAAAGTCGAATGACTGTCGTTCCTTCACGAAATGAAGGGTTTGGAATGGTCATATTAGAAGCAATGGCTCAAGACAATATTGTTATTAGTTTTAAAGATACACTTGGACCTTCACAACTGATTCAACATAATAAAAATGGTTATTTAGCAGACTATGCGAATGCACAATCATTAGCAAAATATATTGATCTTGCTATTCAAAAGAAAGAGCATTCAGAAAATATGATTGAAGCAAGCCATCAAACTCTTGAAAGCTATTCTCCAGATAAAATCTATAATGCTTTTTATTCTATTTTCAAATAAAAAAAGGATTGCAATTCTCCGAATTGCAATCCTTTTTATTATAACTACATAAACATTGATAAAATAAATGTCCAAATACAGATAAATATCAATAAAGCAACACTGTATTTTAATGTCATTTTAAGTAATTCTGATTCTTTACCCACTTGTTTTACAGCTGCTGTTGCAATCGCAATTGATTGTGGAGATATAAGTTTTGCAGCCACACCACCAACAGTATTCGCTCCAACAAGTAACGGTGCACTTGTACCAATTTGTTGGGCAACTGAAGCTTGAATTGGTGCGAATAATGAGTTGTTATTTACAACAGAACCAGTCATGAACACACCAATCCATCCTAAGATTGGAGATAAAATTGGGAACACGCCGCCTGCTTTTGCGATACCTTGACCCATTGCAGCACTTAAACCACCATATGTAGTGATTTTAGAAATTGCTAAAATGAAACAAATAGTTAAAATTGGTAACCATAGTTCTTTGAATGCTTCTACGAACAAACGTCCTGCATCACCGAAATTAACTTTTTTAGACATTAAAACTGTAATAATAATTGTAAGTAAAATGGCTGTACCAGTTTGACCAATAAAATTAAAACTTAATGTAATAGGTTTATGTGCTACATCACTGTATGTTCCTGGTAAATTAAAGTTAAATACCAATGCTGATAAAGGACCATTTGGTGCAAATAAGTTTTTAAAGAATGTTGCACTCCAAATCATTACAATTACAGTTAAGATAATGAATGGGCTCCATGCATATAAAATTTCTTTACCACTATGTGGAGTAACTGCTTCTGGTTTAACATCTTTTTGTATTCTAAAAATATTTTTAGGTTGGAATTTTTTAGAGAATACTGCTAACACACCCATAGTCACTAATGGTGGAATGATGTCAGCTAATTCTGGACCAACAAATACTGTAATTAAGCCTTGTAATACTGTATAAGTAATTGAAGCTACTAAAATTTGTGGTAATGTTTCCTTAATACCTTTAAAACCATCAATAATAAAGATTAATAAGAATGGAATAATAAAGTTAATAATTGCTAAAGTAAGTGTAGACACTTGAGACACGCTCATTGCTTCAACATGTCCTGGTAAATGAAGTGTATTCACAATACCAACTGGAATACCAATTGCACCGAATGCACCTGAAGCAGCGTTGGCAATTAAACATAACATAGCTGCTTGTAAAGGTTTAAAACCTAGTTGTGCAAGTAATAATGCACAAATTGCAATTGGCACACCGAAACCTGCAGCACCTTCTAAGAAGCCATTAAAAGCAAAACCAATTAATAATAATTGAATACGTTGGTCTTGTGAAATGCTCATAATGCTATCTTGAATTGTACTAAATTGACCAGATTCTTGAGTCGTTTTATATAATAAAACGGCCATAATAACGATATAACCAATTGGGATAATACCTTGATAGAATCCTTCTATTACACCACCTGTAGCAATACCACCAGGTAATTTAAAGAATGGCAATGCAATAAGTAAAGTAACTACTAAAGTAGTGATTGCTGCATAAATCCCTTTCATTTTAAACACAGTTAAACATAACAAGAATAAAATGATTGGAATTGCTGCAATTAAACTAGATAACGCTAAGTTACCAAAAGGGTTAAAAGAATGTACTAACATAGTTTAAACGCTTCTTTCCTTAATATTTTATTATATTGATGAATTATCTAGCTAAACAACTAAAAATTCACTTTTATAATTTTAACAGGTATTCACAAAAATTAACATATTGTATTCAAGTTAAAATTAGAATATTACACTTTTTATTTTTGTGAATATTTTCACAAAAATAATATAACATTTCTTATCACAATTGACAATACTGTAAAAATAATTTATGTCAACAATAGTAGTAAAATCTATTTGAATTTTCATTAATATATGATTTTATATGATCATTCATGTAAATATGAATTTTTTAAAAGTGCATGGTAAAATAAAAATATGAAATTTAGGAGTTAAAGGATAATGCATAATGATTAAACAAATAAATATATCTAATATGGCACATCTAGATATACAACTTAATAAAGCTAAATCTGCAGGGTATTCACATTTTATCCCCTATTCTAACGAAATAAAAATTAATCAAGACATGCTTAATGCTGTCCCATTAGGTGAACATTCTATTGCGGTTGATTACACAATCCATGGTGTTTACCTTAATGATTGTCGTTATTTTGGGAATGATAAATTAAGTTTTCTCGCTTGGATGAATAATATTAATCATTATCCAAATATCATTTATAATATTGATACTGCGCTGATTTACCTTTCAAAATATCAAATTCAATCTATTATGGATCTAGCAGTCATCACTATTTTAAAAAATGAGATCGATATAGATGGACATGTTGTTTTTGATTTTATTGAAGAATTACAGACATCTAGTTCATTTTGGAATTCATTAGATACACGAGAAATTAAAATTGCCAATCACTTTGATTTAAATAAATTAGCTTATATCCACGACCATTCGATTCCATTTCCTAAATATAAGCATCCATTAGCTGACGAAACTCTTCGTTTTGCTGATAGCTGGCTTGTAACAACAAAATTTAAATTACCTAAATGGATGTACAATAAAATTCATCAACGTGCTATTCAAAATCATAAAAAATTAAGTTATATCTATACTAAAGATACATCCAAATTGAAAAATCATGTCGTATTTTTAGGATTCGATTATGGCTATAGGGGTAACTCTAAATACCTTTTTAATTATTTTGTAAAACGAAATCCAACAACAGAAGCTTATTACATTACTGACGATAGACGTGGACCGTATTTCCTTCCCATTGATGCAGAACATAATAAAGAACTTATTGAAACTGCAAAAATTGTAGTCATTGAAAGTTATATGCCTGAAGCTTACCAACCTAATGGTACAGTCATTCAATTATGGCATGGTACACCTATTAAAGAATTATTTTTAGATAGTAAAGAACCTTATCAAAATCAAACTATTTATAATTACAGAGCAAGAAAATATAATAAATGGAAACACCAATCATATGTCTTATTAGATTCAAAAGCTTCAGAAGGTTTATTTGAGACTGCTTTTCCTAATGAAACGGTTCAATTTCTTCCTTTTGGTTATCCAAGAGTAAGTTATTTACTAAACTATAAAGATAATCAAAATCAGCAAAGAAAAATACGTGAAAAATTAAAACTCAATCATACAAAACCTGTTTTATTATATGCGCCAACATGGCATAAAAATACAGAATCATTTACGCCTTTAACGATGACACCAGAGTTACTAGAAAAATACTATGTGATATATAAGGGGCATATTGAAGGTGATGATGCTATTCCAGAAGGTGTCATTGAGGCTCCTATGGATATCGAAACACAAGACTTAATCTTAGTATCAGACATTGTACTTACTGATTATTCTTCTATCATTTTTGATGCCCTAACTATTGATAAAAAAGTTTGTTTATATACTCCTAACCACGAAGAATATAAAGAAGAACGTGGCGTCTATATTGATGTGCTGAATAGTCTAGCAAAAGTTTGGTACACAGACGAAGAATTGTTACTAAATCATTTAATTCATGATAGGATTCCTACCATTCATCAACATGCACTTATAAATCGTAATAATCAATCTCTAAAAAAATTAACTCAACTTATGAGAGATATTTTAGATAAATAATAAAGCACTAAGCGTACAGAACTTTTCTGTACGCTTAGTGCTTTATTGTGTTATTTTAAATTTCTTTTTCCATAATTAAATCCGTGTCTATTACATTACCATTAATAAAATCATGTTGTCCTGTAATTTCAAAGCCTTGCTTTTTATAAAAGCTAATGGCAGAAGGATTATTTTCCCAAACACCTAACCATATTTTTGATTTATTATACTCCCTTGCTTTATCAATCGCTAATTGAATAAATTGACTTCCTCTCCCTCCACCTTGGTAATCCTTATCAAAATAAATGCGCTGAATTTCTAAATATTGATTACCTTTTGGTTCAGTTTGTGTTTCATTAATATTTAATTTTAAATAACCAGCAATCTCATCATCGACCTTATAGAAATAGTGAAATGATTGATGATGTTCGATTTCTGATAATAACTTCGTTTCATTATAGTTTTCTTCAAAAAATTTTTTAAAGTTTTCATCAGTATAACTACCTTTAAAAGTATCATAAAATGTTTTTTCTGCAATTTTTCTTAACTCACTTACATTATCTTGTTTAATTTCTTCAATTTCTTCTTTCATATTTCCCCTCTTTTATTGTACTTATTTTTTCACAAAACTAGATAATACCTTATTCCTTATCAAACACATTTTAAACACTATATTAAATTATTTTATTATAAATTAAAATATATATTGATAATCATTATCAATAAAATTATATATTTATGCTGTTTTACTGTCAATATAATTATTTTTTTATCAAAATACAGACTATTTTATATTTAATTTATATAAACTTTTTAACTTAATGACTCATTTAAAATGTGGTATGGTTATTTAGGATATGCAATTAACATCTAATTTTTTATTTTTAAGGAGTACGATTTTATGAGTGTAAATTTCAAAGCGTTTATGGTTGAAAAAGATAATGATGGCACCGTCACAAGTGATTTCAAGGATTTATCAATCAATGATTTACCTGAAGGTGAAGTTTTAATAAAAGTTCAATATTCTGGTATTAATTATAAAGATGCCTTAGCCACTGTTAAAGATAGCGGTGTACTTAAATCATATCCAATGGTTCCTGGAATTGATTTGGCAGGTACAGTTGTAGAATCTGATGACCCTACAATCGAAAAAGGTGAAGAAGTTATTATTACTGGCTATGATTTAGGCGTCAATCATTACGGTGGATTTAGTGAGTATGCCCGTGTTAAATCAGATTGGATTGTTAAATGTCCTGAAAATCTAACACTTGAAGAAGCGATGATTTATGGGACTGCTGGTTACACAGCTGGTTTAGCAATAGAAAAATTAGAAAAAGCAAACTTTATGACACTTGAAGGCGATAAAGTACTTGTACGTGGCGCTTCTGGTGGTGTTGGGTCTTTAGCTGTAATGATGTTAAATGAACTTGGTTATAAAGTTGTAGCAAGTACTGGAAATAAAAAAGCTACAAATAAATTAAAAGAATTAGGAGCAAGAGAAGTTATCGATCGTATTTCTGAAGATAGTAATGAAATATTAGGAAAAAGAACTTGGCAAGCTGCTATTGATCCTTGCGGTGGTCCTGGAACACCTTATATAGCAAAGCATCTAACAAATGGTGGTGGTGTTGCATTAATTGGTATGACTGGAGGTAACCACTTTGAAACTTCAGTATTTCCATTTATTCTTCGCGGTGTAAGCGTCGTTGGACTTGATTCAGTTATGACACCAATGAAATTACGTCAACGTGTATGGAGAAGATTAGCAACTGATTTAAAATCTGATAAATTACATGAAATTAAAAATACAATTGCTTTTAAAGATTTAAAACATTCTATTGAGACAGTACTTAATCATGAGAACGCTGGAAGGATTATTATAGATTTTGAAGCATAGTTAATATTTATTTAATAAAAAAGAGCAAGAAACCCAGTTTATATCGGTTTCCTGCTCTTTATTTTTAAAGATAATAAGTTATATCTTTTTTATCTTTTATTCTTGTTATTTTTTTGTTTTTTTCTACGATTCTTTAATACTAATCCTAGACCAACTAATAGTGTCATTAATTCAATTTCTAATTGAATAGATGTACCTTCTGAACCAGTATCAGGTAATCTATGTAATTTAGATAAATGACTGTTATTAGATTTAATACCGTCAGTGTTAACATTTGATTGATTTTGATTATTATCTTTGTTGTTATGACTTAAGATATTTTCAATTTTGTCAATATCAAACATATTCAATTTGTTTATTAATTTTTGGATAATTGAACCGATATCATCAATGTGTGATTTATCAATTTCTTTTAATGTATCATGTCTAAGTTTTTCAAGATAATCAATTAATTTAGCTTTTTGTTCATCTGTTAAATCTTTGCGTGCTTTAATTTCTTTAATTTTATTATTTATTAACGCATTAGTAATTTCTTTTGCAACAATTTTCGCTATATTATCTTTGCCTTCTTTAAGTTTATGGTTAATTTCATTGATATCATTTGCGTTATCAATGTTTTTAAGTACTTTTTGTAAAGCTTTATCTATTTCAGCTAACGCTTTTTGTTTCTGGGCACTAGTTAAGTTAGAATTATTTAGAATTTCTTGGCGTTTTTTATTAGCGAAATCAATAATTTCTTGTTTAGCCAAAATTTTAGCATCAATTAATGCTTTTAATTTATCGATTTCTTTTTGAATATTATCTTTAATCTTAATAAGGTCTGTTAATGTAGTTGCATTATTAATCTGACCTTTTGCACCTTCAAGAAGACGCTCTAATTTAGATTTAAGTTTTTCTTTATCTTCTTTAGAAAGATTAGGATTGTTGTCAATTTCATCTTTCAATCGGTTAACTTCATTTTCTAACTCTACTAAAGCTTTTTGTTTAGCTAATTCAACTTGATGTTTTCCATCTAAATCATATTTTGCTTTTTTAATATCTTGAATTAATTTATTAATTTCTTCAAGTGATGCATTTGTACCAATACCTTTATTTATTAAGTCTTCAGCTTTTTTAATAAGTTCATCGTAAGCGGATTTTTTATCTGGTGAAGCTTCTGAATAATTAACAGAATGCTTGATATCTAAATTATCAGCTATTTCATCAATTAAATGTTTCATAGCTTTATCCACTTCTTTAGCTTTATTAATAATTATATCTAAATTATCACGTGAATTTTCATTATCTACCATATTGTTAAACGCATCTTTTTGTGCATTGTTCAAATGTTCTAAGTTTTCCAATATGTGTTTAACATTATTTCTAGCATTTTGTAATTTTTCTGCACCATTTAAATTATTTTTAGCATCAATTATCTTATCTTTAAGTTGATTTATCACGCTAGGATCAATAATAGGATTTTTTGCATCATTAATTAGTTTTTCAGCTTCTTTTAAAGCATCATCATAGGTATCTTTTTTATCTTTATCTCCATCAGTATAATTAATACTTGCTTTGATTTTATCTTTTTCAGCGATGTTTTCTTTTAATTGTTTCATCGCATCATTTAATAAATTAGTATTATGTTTAATATTTTCTAATTCATCAGAAGTTGTAGAAGCTTTTGTCTTTTCTATTAATTTATCCTTCTGTGATTCTGTTAAATCAGTTTGTTGTTTAATTTTTTTAATGACAGCATCATAATCTAATATTAAGTCATGTTTAGCTTGTTCAAGTTCATCTTTAGCACGTTTCACATTTTCGATAGTTTTATGAATTTCATCAACTGTTGAAGTTGGGTTATCAATAACTTTTTGTGCATTAGCTAATGTATCTTTTGCTTGACTTAATTTATTTCTATAATTTTCAACAGAATCACTAGTCATATTTTTAGTTTCAGGCACCTGATTAATGCTTGTTTCTAAATTGTTTTTAGCATTATTCAATAAAGTTTTGTCTGGAATTAAATCATGTTTAGCTTGTTTTAATGCAACTGTAGCTTCATTTACTTTAGCTATTGCTTGCGCAATTTCCCCAGATGTTGCATCGTCATTTTCAATCACTTTTTGTGCGTCTCTGCTGACTTGTTCTGCTTCTGCTTTTTTCGCTCTATAATTATCTGCTGTTGCTGGCGTCATTCCTGGCGTTGGATCTTCCTCGCTAGTCGCTGCATCTAATTTCGCTTTTGCTTTCACTAATTCACTGTTGTTTTCTTTGTCGTGAAGTAAACTAATGGCATTATCTAACTTAGGTTGTACCGCGTCAATTTTTGCGATAGCCGCTGTTACTTGTGCTGGTGTCGCATTGTCATCATGAATCACTCTATCTGCTTCTGTTTTCGCTGCTTCCAGTTCATCATGAATTTTAGTCATTTCATTATTGTATGCAGTCACGCTCGCTGGTTTCTTACCTTCGGTAACTCCCACATGATTTAATCCTGGACGTTTTTGTTCTAGCACTGACTTATCTGCTTTTAATGCATTTTTTGCTTCAGTTAAATGAATTAATGCTTCTTCTACTTTTGCTTTCTCATCTCTGATTTCTTCAGCTGTCGCATCACCGTTATTAATCACACCTTGAGCTTCTGCACTAATTCGCTCTGCTTCTACTTTTTTCGCTCTATAATTATCTGCTGTTGCTGGCGTCATTCCTGGTGTTGGATCTTCTTCACCAATCGCTGCATCTAATTTTGTTTTTGCTTTCACTAATTCGCTGTTATTTTCTTTGTCGTGAAGTAAGCTAATGGCATTATCTAACTTAGGTTGTACCGCGTCAATTTTTGCGATAGCCGCTGTTACTTGTGCTGGTGTCGCATTGTCATCATGAATCACTCTATCTGCTTCTGTTTTTGCTGCTTCTAGTTCATCATGAATTTTAGTCATTTCATTATTGTATGCAGTCACGCTCGCTGGTTTCTTACCTTCGGTAACTCCCACATGATTTAATCCTGGACGTTTTTGTTCTAACACTGACTTATCTGCTTTTAATGCATTTTTCGCTTCAGTTAATTGAGTTAATGCTTCTTCTACTTTTACTTTTTCATCCCTGATTTCTTCAGCTGTCGCATCACCGTTGTTAATCACACCTTGAGCTTCTGCACTAATTCGCTCTGCTTCTGCTTTCTTCGCTCTATAGTTATCTGCTGTTGCTTGCGTCATTCCTGGTGTTGGGTCTTGTTCTGCTATTGCTTCATCAAGTTGACGTTTCGCTTCAACTAACTCACTATTATTTTCTTTGTCATGAAGTAAACTAATCGCTTCAGTAAGTTTTGGTAAGACTGCTTTCACTTTGTCTAATGCTTCTTTCACTTCTGCTGGTGTTGCTTTTTCTTTATTTAACACTTCTTGTGCTTTCGTCTTAGCTTCTTCAATTTCACTTTGTATTCTTCCTAGAGCTTCATTATAAGCAGTGATGCTTGCTGGTTTTTTACCTTCGAAAACACCATAATAAATCATTATATTTCTAATCCATTCAAAATACTATTAAATCAATGATTATAACCTTTCAATATTAAATATCACATTCATACCTTTGCCCTTTGTTTCAAATAAATGCCCTAAAATTGCCCTTGATTTTATTATTACATTTTAATATTTTCTAAATACATTTGTAAATTTCTATCTATCAAAATTCTTTTTGTTGTTTTCATTATCATTTTTTATCTCATTTTCAATATCATCTTTTATCTCATTTTCTTCTTCGTTAATTTCGATACCTGTCAAATGAATTTTATTTTCCTTTAGTGAACTTATATTCCCCTCAGTTAAACCATTTCTCATTTCATAAACTTTTGATTTTAATTTATTTGGTAATTTCTTAATTTTTTCATCTAATTCTTTTTCATTTTCATTAATCTCATTTAGCGTTAAGTCAGGATTTGTATAGGTTTTTTCCATCATTTCAATAATTTCATCTAAAGACCGCAAATCATCTTCTTGCGATTTATCTTTTTCCTTAGAATTACGCAAAGATTTCGACAATTTAATTAGTATAGGTATAAATTGTATTGATACTGCTAGTTCTATATACAAAGGACTATTTTGTTCTATTTTATTTATATCTAAAAACTTCGGATTAGAATGTTTAAAATACTCTTCTTTAATCATTTTAATACCTAGCATTTGCCATTCATTTTTTAAGTTCGAATTATCGTTTACTTTATTATCTAATTGAATATATAATATGGGTTTAGAAAGTCTAGAAAAGTTTTGTAAAAATTCGTTTTTTATTTTTTTAACATCTTGATAATTATCTTCTTCATTTTTATTTTCATTGATTTTGTTTTCTTTTTCTAATTTTTCATAAGTCTTAACTCTTTTATAAAGATTTATTGTTTTTTTAATACTCTTTATGATACTATTTATCTTTTCTTTACTATAAGAAGAATGAGATTTAAAGAACTTTTGAACTTTTAAATAATCTTCATCAAGAATAAATTTATAAAGTTCAAAAAGTAATGCTTCTTTGTCACCTAATGTCATTTTAATGTTTCTTTGATTATTATGTTGATATAAATTTTCGAATAACTCGAAAGTCTTATTCATCAACATAATATTTTTATCAATAATTAATGAAATAGGTTTTCCTTTATGGTATATATCAAGTAATGAGTTAGAATCGATCTCAAATTCATTTTCATTTATATCTTTATATTTTTGATTAATCTTTGTTGATTCAGATAAAATAATGATATTTTTTATTTTATCTGAATTTGCTATTTCATTAATTATTTCGTTTTTATAATGTTTTTCGCTAATTATATCAATGATTTGTGTTATCTGACGCGTACTATATAAATACTCTTTTTGACCTGTAATATTAATTTTTATTTTACTTTTCATCATTCTCACCTTTATACTTTTTCAGTTCTTTTTCATATTCTTCTATCTCTTTTTTATATTTTATTTCATTTTTAGCATATTGTTTTATAAGTTCTAATTTTTTCATATACTCAATTTTCATTTCAACTCTTTCGTTATATAACTTTTCTTTTTCTAAATTATTATTCTCAATTTCTAGCATAGCTATATTTGCAAATAAAATAGCTGTGTTAGATCCCCAAATAAAACCACTACTCATAATTGTTTCAAACCATTCAAGATTTTTTGAAGAAAAATATGATATAATTCCGATTACGATTGCAATTCCTAGAGATATAATAAAACTAATACCTTTTACATCTTTTTTATCTTCATATTCCTTTTTATTAAATTTAGAATAAATTTTTTCAATTACTGGTATAATGATGTTCATCAAAAAAATAGCTATGGTTCCAATTATTATAATTGGTTTTGGAAGTGAAGATAATACGCCTATCCCTACAAAAAATGTTAAAACCATCAATATCAAAGCTGAAGATATAAAAAAATAAACTTTAAATTTTATATTGTACACCTACTTTCTATAATTTACTTTATTATTTAATTTTTATAAAAAAAAATCAACTAGTATCATAATAAGTTACACTAGTTGTACACAAAAAAATATATCGTCCCATTCAAAAAAATATACAATCTAATGATTTTTTATTTATCATTTATATATAAATATCCTATCTTCACAAGTGGGGCTATTCTTCTATCTATATTCTTCACCAGCATTAAATTGAAACTATTAGCGTTAAAAAAAATATTAAATATAGAAAAAACACATCTTACTTACGCTCAGGTGTGTTTTTCTATGCTTTTATATTATCAGTTTATATTCATTTATTTTTCTCACTGCAATATAATGCGTCTCTCAGCGCCTAAAAATACAAAAAACGCCACTGAAAAAGTGACGTTTGAACTATTTCATTATTAATCGTTTTTATTATCTTTAATTTTGAAAATATCTCTTATCAATTCGCTACTTCCTATCCAATTAGAAATAGTGCTCATAATAAAGTTTGCTAACTTTCCTATTAGTTCCATAGACATATCTCCTTTAATATCTCTACTTTACTAATACCACTATTCAACTTTTTTAATTATAAATAAATATCCTATCATCATCTAACTTCACAGATGGTACTATTCTTCTATCTACACCATTCTTCACTAACAATAAATTAAAGGATAGTATAATGCCTACCCTTTCTGCTACATTTAGTTCGTTCCATATCTTTATTTCCTTATACGTCATTAGATCAATTAGCGTCATGTTTCTCCACTAACTAAATGAATTTTTCATGCAGTTCCTCTCATGAAAGATTACATAAAGTATATGTCTATTAAATAAAGTAGAGGTATGTTAAAATAATTCGTAGTTAACATTACTTTCATTGAAACTTAGTCTTACTAGTCGTGTACTAGTGAGGCTTTTTCGCATACAAAAAGGGGCTTTACGCCCCTAAAGAATTATGCTATTTATGAAAGCTTTTGAAATGTCGAGATTGCCTAAACAAACAGTATTTTCGATGGAGAAGAAATACTTAATGGAAAGGAAAAGTCGCCATTTAGACAATCTCAATTGTTATTATTACACACTAATTTTTATTTAGCCACATTATTATAATAAAAATCATTAATTGTATGTAATAAAGTAATAAAAACGTTTCACTCCTTACTTTTCATCTACACTCTCACTTAGTCCGTCATGAGCTAAGTTGAGAGTGCTTTTTTACGCAAAAGTTGAGATAGAGTAAAAACTCTATATGTACGTAAAGAAGTTAGAGGTCTTAAACCTCTTTTGCTATTATCTCATTATTTATATATTTGTCTACAATAAAATAAAAAGCTATGCCCAATGGACATAGCCAAGAAAAAATGACTCACATATAGAAAAATATAATATAGAAGTGCTTCATAAGGGAACAACTTCTAATGTTATTATACGCATTAAATTTATTCATTGTCTACAATTTTTACAGTATCTATAAATTGTTTACATTCTCACTCCCCACATTTGGGGATAATAAAACTAATACTAGATCATTATGTATGCTGCGTTGCCATTTTGACTACGCAGAGAAGCCACAAACTTCTTTTCTGAATTAGATAACCGACATTTCGGTTTTCTAATGCACTAACTTAGTGCGTCAGCTATTAAATTGATTAATAAGTCTATATTTAAATTTCTGATACGCTAACTTGACGTATCAGCTTTTAGAAGCGAAATACAACTTTCAATATATTCCCTTAATCCAAATTGTTTTTAGTAAATGCATTTATAATAACAAACTCACATTTGAGCTCATTACATATAATTAAAAGGTACCCCTAATTTGAGGTACGCTTTTTGTTTTACAAACCACTTCCCTATTTTAAGGTACTGGTTACAAGTAGACTTTTAAGTTCGTTTGTTATTGTATGAAATGTAAGGTTTTGACAGGTTATAAATAAAAAGACTGCACCCAAAGGATACAGTCATTTTAAAGGATACTCAATTTTGAGTAGTAAATTTTAGTAGCTACGGTTATTATCTTATAAAAGGCTCTAAATGTAAATAGAAAACGCTTACTTTTTATAACTAAAAAATAATACTACTCAAATATGTATACCTTACTTACTTCTTTTTCTTAAGAGATTTAAAGACTAAAACTAAAATTAAGAATATTAAAGCAACAGTGAGAACTGAGCCCATTTCTATTCCCTCCTAGCTATCTTTAAATTAGATACTACCAAACTAATCTCTTAATTAAAACTAAATACAAAATAAAGGTACTGTAAAATACCAATACCTTAATTATTTATTAATAAAAATATGCTTATATTCTTTTTGAGCAATAGTTTTGGTTAATCAAAAACTTAATAAAAAGCACCTACTCAAAATTGAGTAAGTACTATTTTCATAATCATTTTTTAATCTTCTTCATGCACATCATCAATGAATATCGATGTAGTAATTTCTACCTCATGCTTATCAGTCCTCATCTGGAATATCATTAATAATCATTGTTCTATTAGGGTGTTGTTCGTGTATTTCATCTAGTGCTTTACGTTTTTCTTCTTCCTCATCTTCTGGCCACTCACCTATATTAATAAAAATTGGTGTGTCCGTAGATAACTCTTTCTTATCAGTAAATAACTTATGATACTTACCTAACATATCTCTAGCACGTAAACGGTCACTAGGCTTAATAGGTACTTCCACCATTTCTACATGCTCATTGTACACTAAGTTCATTTTGTCAGTGTCTGGGTTGCGTTGAAACTCACCACGTTTAACAACGACCTCTCTTACTTCACTCTCATCTCCTACTGCTGCATTACTTAGGATATGAAGTAGTTCGTTAGCAGATAGTACACCTTCATCAATCACTTTCTTACGTTGCTCATCAATGTACTTAGCCACTTTTTCATTCTTAAGCAACCTACTACCTTGTACAGTTGCAGTATGAGGACTATAACCAGCCTTAATTGCACTTTGTGTTACATTTAGCGTCTTTAGGTATTCAGATATAAACTTTTCTTGTCTAGGGTTTAAATCACTCATGTTATCCCTCCTCTAATTTGTCTAATAAACCATTCAATAGTTGACGTATTCTTTCTCTACTTAACTCAAATATCTTTGCAATTTCATTCATAGATTTCCCTTCACATAGTAAGAAAAATATATAGTATTCCCTTCTAGTCGCTACTGCATAAATTAACTGATCTAGTTCATTAAAGAATACTTGATTACCAGTATTCTCACTTAGTTCAAAAGGTTCGACTTCATCACTCAGTGAAAAGAAATCATCTATATTAGTATCATCATAACTTACAACATTTGACGCTTTCTCTTTGTGATAGTCCATTATAAACTGTTTAATCGCTTGTTTATCGTACATCATGTAGCAACACTTACTTTATGCTTATAAGCGTATAAATCACGTTGTAGGCGTTCTATAAGGTCATAATCTATGACTGAGCCATTAGACTGCATATAATACATGACTTCCTTTTGTTCACTAGGTGTATATCGCTTAATAACCTGTTTTAATTGCTGCATGTTTCTATTCGATTTTGTTTTGAAACGATGTAACTTCTCTTTTTCATCAATTATATTAATCACTAGCTTTTCTAGTGGGTATGATATAGACACAACGCCATGAACATCACTTGTAGTCATATGTGAGATATTTAAGTGATACATCATCTCTATTTGTGTTGTGATGGCCTTAATCTTGGTATTTATAAACTTAGGGTTATATTCTGTTAGCAAAGTATATTCAGATATTTTAGTTTCATAATATGATAGTGAGTAGTTTACTCTTTTAAGGTTCATGTCTGCACCTCACAAATAAAATGAGCCTATCGCTAAGGATAGGCGTGTATGATATTAACCTTTGATAATGCGATTTTCTCTAGCCATCTGCATAAGACTTACATCTCTTTTTGATTTTTGTGATAATTCTTTTCTACGTTGTTCATTATTATTTTGGTTAATTTGAGCCTCAACGACATCTAATAATTTATCACGATCTTTATCTGACAAATCAGTTTCTAACATGATGTGATTGGATACCTTATCTAAATTGTGTTTTCTAGTCATTATTTATCACCTCTAAATTTAAGTTTATGATTGTATTGATCTGTGAATGGTAATTCTATACCTGTAATGTATGGACTATACAGAATATCTCTAAAGTGATTTCGCAATTCCCTTTTTACTTCATCATCTTCATCAAAGTTTTCTCTATGATATGGAATAGTGTAACGGTTATACTCTTCTTCGTATTTAGCATTTAAATCATTAATTTCAGTTAATACTGTGTTAAATTCTTCAATAATTGGCTTGAATTTTGCTAATATACGTTCTTTGTCTTTTTTGTACAAATGAGGTAAATCTGCTTGATGTTTAATAAGTTCAATCGCCTTTTTACGTCTAGCCTCATCAAACACTTCTTTTTTAGTCGATAAGCGTTTCTCTAAGGCTTTCAGTTTCTTCTCATTGCTATCAAATGTAGTATAGAGTTCATCAGCCTCATCATCTTGTGAGTTAGCAATTAGTTCTTTATATTTAGCTTTATCTTCTTTAATTTGTTGTGTGAGTTCCTGACGTTCTTTTTCAAGTTTATTGATACCCTCTCTTTGACCTATTACATATTCGTTGTATTCATCAAAATATTTTGCAGTTTTCAATGATATGCCTCTTTTCAATTTGTTTTTAAGCCTATTTTTCTTATGCAAATAGTTTTTTGTTACTTTATCTTAAATTTCAGTTTTCTTTAGTGCCTCATATCGTTTCATACTGCCCTCAATATGACGCTTTATACTTAGTAAGGCCAATTCCTTTTGTTCTTTCGACTTTATCCAGAAATAGCCTCTAGTATCTTTCTTATAGCTATATCCGATTGGATAGCCATAATCTACAACTAAACTATTAATAGTATGTTGTAACCATCTTTCATTGTTTTTAGTAAACTCCATATTCAATTGATTGAATATATTTTGTTTAGTAATAATATTGTGCTTAGTGTTGCGTAATACATTTAATACTTTAATATGATCTTGAGTTAATTCTTTTTCAATTGTTATTGTCATTATTTAATACCTCATTTTTTAGTTATTTTGAGCAGACCTAATTAAATGAGGAGGTAATAAATGAAAATCTAGTGAATTTGCATTTTTTAACTATCGTACTCATGATTTCAGAGAACAAGAAAACTAATCAAATTATATAAAAGTATAATTACTTCTATAACACTATTATACTAAATTTACACCAAAATTACAAACAAACGTTCTGTTTTTGTAGAATTTAAATAACTTCTTAACATTCCATTTAACACTATAAATGAAGTATTTATACTACTTTTCATACAATTTCATACGCTTTCTATTATAGAACTAATGTTCGTTTATTACCTTAACTCAATCTAAAATCATTAACAAATCTTAACAATTACGATTTACATATAAAAAAGCCATGCACCTACTAAGTGCATGACCTATAAATTTATATATTAAATTGTTTGTTCAATATCTATATTCCCAACAATTTGATTTAACGCCCACTCTAATATTCTAATGATATGGCCTTTTCTATCAGTAGTATGATAATGTTCACCATTCTCATCAGTCACGCTATACTGATATACGCTCTCTGTTTCTTTCATTACACTATCTAATGTTTCGTTCACTTCATTCAATAAGATAAATTCATTAGTATCAAATTCCAACGTTTCAACAATTTCCCACGTTTTACGCTCAAAGAATATGAGTGTGAACTCTAAAAATGTTGTCTTATTTACTTGTTGCTGCGTAAGTATATTAAAATCTCTTACGCTATTATCTGTTTCATTAATTACACTTTCCATAAAATGAGCAATCTTAGTTAATTCTTTTAATTGTTTATTATTCATACTATACACGTTCCTTTCTTCTAATCATTAGATTTTCATTATCTTTTCCAACTTTACCGATACTTTTAAAATTATGTCTTTCAAAATATTTTGTATTATTATCGCTTTCAGTCCATAAGCAAGACTCAAGATTGAGCTTTGTAGAAATCGCTAGTATATCTTTTAGTAGCATCTTGCCATGTCCTTTTTTAAGTGAATTTAAGTTATCTATTTCAATGATCCAATCACTATTAAAATACTGACTAAGTAACGGATTAGGCTTTCTAATATTAAATTTTATGAGTGCTTTGAAATCTTTAGTAATCAATAATATATCCCCACCATCACAATAGAGATAGTATTTCTTGGTTAGTTGAATTACTTCCTGTATAAAAGTTTGATGTGTGTCAGTTGGATTTGTTAAAAGACTTATAATCAAACCTTTAGCCATGTTTTCTTGTTCCTTCTTCACAAGCTGCTGAAATTTATTATTATTTATAAACATCTTAAATTGTTGGTGTCCTATTTCTGTAATTGTTGACATACTTAACCTCCATATTTATTAAATGTAGTACTAGTACCCAATGCGTACCCGTCATTAATAATTAAATGGGTACTCTTGAAATCGTTGATAGACAAGGATTTAAGGTTATTAGTACCCGTTGTACCCGTTAAAATACTTTTAGCATGTACATTTAAATAGTGAGTATTAATTAGTTATAAAATCTAAATTTCTTAAAATTATATACACTATTATTAATTAGTGGGTACTTCGGGTACTATCTTTTTCAAACCTTGATATTACAATGTTTATCGAGTACCCGTTTTCTATTTCTAAGTGGGTACTCAACGGGTACATGTGGTACTTTTTAAAATTCTGAATGTGGATTGTGTGAATTTGAGAAATCAAATCCCATTTCTTTTATGACTTCATCTTTAATAGCAAAACCTCTATGTTTTTTAGTCTCATGTCTAACTTGTATTTGTAAACGATCTTTTTCTTTCTTAACTAAATAACTTTTTTTGTCCCATTGTTTTGTTATAGTTTGCATTTCATGACCTAATATATCTTTGACTGTATCGCCTAAAATACATAAGTAACCCATTTTATATATTGCTTTAACTTCACCATTTTTAACCGGACTATATCCATCACCAGTGATGTTATTTCGATTAGCGTCTAAATATTGCAGCATATCCTCAAGCATTTGTTTAGGTTTATCTATCGTTTTATTATTCTTCAACATGTTTTCATATGCTTGGTTAATAATCTTATAGTAGTCATGTTCAAACCCATCAATATCATTAAGAATTTCACCAGTAAGCTGTAATAAGGCAAAGCACTTCCCAATACGTTGCATTACTCCATTGATACCTTTTTCATTAAAGTATCTTAAATAGCTTTCAAAACTTTCTTTGTATTCATCTTTTTTTGATTGATATTGTTTAATAAATTCAATTCCTAGAGTTCCGTAATTCTCTCTAAATTCATGATCTAATGAGATGAAATCATAATTATCTGGATATGGTTGTTCTTCTAAAGTAACGACACGAGCCGATACTCCAGCTTTATCATCTGCCATATTCGTAATTGAGGCCTCACCAGTAGAAAGTAAAATATTTTTCCATTCTTTCTTTTCATCAATAGTTAATTTTTTATTACTTCGACTTTTACTCTCACCACTTGAATAGTTATAGACTGCATCAGATACAAATGAAGTTGATGTATTACGTGTATCATCTTTAAATATTGGAAAAGAGTTCAGAAATGCAGCCATAGCCTCAATACTATTTCTAGTAGAACTCCATGTAGTTGTAAGGTCAGTAGTTCCCCACACACTAGCTACTAAATTTAAAGTGAATGTCTTACCTGTTGAAGTACTTCCAGCAAGTTCAACGATGAATGGCATAATATCAAATTCATAAAGTAATACTGATCCTAGTGAGGCGTATAACATCACCATAACCATAGGCAAATCTTTAATTTTTATAAATACTTTTTTTGAGTAATCTTCGATTGTCCCTTTAGATTTAAATGAATTGACTAGCTTTTGAAAGCCTTTATCATTATTAAAAAACTTGATATTTTTATGTTCCATTTCATCTTTATATGGATAAATGAAGTAATCTTTTACATGCCCTAATCGAGTTGCTACCTTTATATTGATAGGTGGGCTATATCTCTTAGATTGATTAATATAATCAACTAATTTTGATGAAGTGTTTGAAGTTACATCTAGTTTCCTATTTGCTAGTTTAAGGAGTTGTCTATTATCTGTGATTTCTTCGGCAGTAACATTTAAATTTACTGGTGTTCTATTATCAAAAAAGTGCATGTTATAACTCACTTCACCATTTTCAATATTTTCATATCTAGTATTGATTTCTGGAATAGTAGTAGTGATAAATCTTTCTTTATCTGGTTCACCATCTTTTCTACTTGGGATAATTTGATAAAGTGCTGCACCATAACTATTAGGTTTCACTTTGTAACCATCTGGAATAAAATTAGGAGTATATGTCTTTTTATTCATATTCTCCTTAATTTCGTTCATAATTTCATCATTAGTAAAGTTCATAGAAAACTCCTCTCTAGTTGTTATAGTGTTTTTTCATAATTGAATAAAAAGTAGCGTTTATCTCGCGATCATTCATTGGTGGTGTGCATGATTGCCCCCACATCTGAGCGAAAGAATAAATAATGTGTTCATTTACTCTACGCTGAAATAAGTGGCCTAAAATACTTGCTAGCGACGAATTGCGTCCTCCCTCACTAACGCCAAATGCTTTTTCTTCCCAATGACTTGCGTCACGTCTTTTAAAGTTTTGAGTAGAATTTTCTTGAGTAGAAATATCAAATAATTTAGCCCACTCTTTAAGTGTTGATTTATCTAAAATTACAGCATCGTTAAATTGAAATTCAAAAGGACTTTCATTACTTTTTCTGACTGGTAACGCCATAGCCCTAGATGGTTGATAACTGCCTTCATCAATTTTGCACGCTATTTTTTGTGCTAGTGTTCTCACATATGCACGATATTCATTTGCACTTATACGCTCACTCAGTGGCACGTACAAACGTATTCTAGGACTTTCACTTGTGTGATTAAATGTTGTATGCCAAAACCATGAAAAACCTTCTAATTCGCTTTTAATTGACTTGTGTAGCATGTTTAAATCTTCTTCGTCATCATAATCAAGTACAAGTACATCTCTATATAAAACATTGTCATCATTTCTATATTTCTCATACTCTATACCTTCATTATCTACACCATTAGAAATATCACCATATACTACTGAACCTCTAGTATATTTATCTGAATTTACTACTGGATCAGATAAAAGACTTACTAATTCACTCCATTTAGGTGTATAGAAGTTTTTAAATGATTTTGAACTTACGCTTTTATACCAAACAACACTCACTTGAGTGTCATTATCCAATTGAATTTTGTTCAATTTAATACCTCCATGTATTAATATCAGAACAAAGGTGTTATAATACAAATAGAGTATTTTCCTATTGCTCTGATATTAATTAAAATAATTACATTATTCGTTATCTGATTTAGTCGCCAAACTATTATTATCAGGTAACGTTTTTTCTATTTCTTTCGTTGCGTTTTCGTAATGCTTTCCAATTTCTTCATACATTGCTTCAACATCTGTATAGATTGCATTGATAACTGATTGTAAAACGAAATTATATTCTAAATTTTGTTTCGCTGTGTAAGAAGCTACTACATCATTTTTTGCGTCTAACAATGACTTATAATCTTCAATGTCTTCCATTTCATCTGCTATTAAATTCCTAACTGAGTTAAGTTTTGAAAGTATATTTGTACATTCAATTTCTTCTTTTATACTTTTGATTTGATATTTTAAATTTTCCATTTTTTACTCTCCTAACTAATTTTTTGTTTATTATAGATTACTTTAGCTTCTAGTAGACTTTCTAAAGTACGTTTGCAGTAGTCGATTTTTTCTAAATCTTCACGACTAAAGAAACTTAATTGATTTTGACTTTCAAATATAATTCGTTCTTCGTTTATAATGATCCATTCAATAGCTCGCATGATATTTTGTTTATTCACATCTAATTTAGCAGCCATTGTATCACTCCTATTTATAGAAATTGATAACTTTTTCACTTTTTAATGAAGGTACTGGAATACCGTAATATTTACATACGTTTTCAAGTTTTTTATATTTTTGTTCCCATTCTTTCTCAGCTTCTTGAAATTTGCTATATACACTATCAACTTCAAATTTAATATCATCTAATACAATTAATTCGATAGCCTTAGCACCTTTAATATCTCCTTCTTCTCTATATGCTTTAGCTTTTTCACCTAAGTAACCAGTTAGCTCTGAAAGTCTTAACATGTCACCTTTTAACTCAGATTTTTTCATACTTACTATCGCTAATTCTTTAAATCCTTTTAAAATTTCTTCCATCATCTTATTTATTCTCCCATTCAAAATTATTTTCTATTTGCTGCATAACCCACTCACAAATAAATTGTAGTTGCTGTTCACGATTAAGTGTTTCTTTCCATTCTTGGTTGCCTTCTTCTACTATGTGAGTGTATTCTGTACGTTTATCTTTTACTGCGTAATCAAGTGTTTTATAAATACTTTTTATTACTTCAATATCATTGTTCATTTACTACTCCTCCATTTTCTTCAATATTTAACGCTGCGATTACACTACTTAACATGTAAATAGTGAAAGCTACATGTATTCCTAGTAACCAGCCACTTATGAATGAAATTAATGAGATGAGTAATAATTTAATTAAGAATTTCATCATTATCATCACCTGCTTATTTATAAAAGATAATATAATCTTCATGTTGCTCTTTAATTTTTTCGATTAATTCATTGATACTTTTTTGTAATAAAAATAAATCGTTCAAATCATCTTCACGAGAAAATTTTGCTAAATTTTGCATATCTCCATCCATAGCATCTAATAGATTTCTAGTATCTCCATATGTTTTAAATACACGTCTGTACATTAGTGCTAAAGAACCAGCTAATTTATCATTTTCTTCTGGTTCCATGCCCCAACGTTCAAAAAGTACTTTGATTATTGCTCTATCTCTGTTAAATCTTTCATCAAAAGTTAAATTCTCTTTTGAGCCTATACGATCTGCATATAATTGATACATAATATTTTTAGTTTGTTCTTTACTTAATGTTTTCATTTTAAAAACTCCTTTGATTTATAAATATTTTTTGTGCTTTGATTTCAAATACTTTTCAAACTGTTCTACGTTCACAAGTGTTAGTGTGCTGCTAATGTCGATATACATATCCTCAATGCCTAAATTGTCATCTTCATAAGACTTTAGAAGTCGATAGAAAGTTGAGTAACTAATATTGAAGATTTCACAGATTAGCTTCGGCTTTGCGTATTTGACTGGGAATACGATTTGCTTTTCTTCAAGTGCAGTATTCTGTTTAGTTGGTAAATCTTGCAGCTTTACATGTGGCATAGTTTAGACCTCCTCTTTTTGTTCAATTTCAAAAATTTCACTTATTTCTACATTTAATCCACTAGCAATTTTTTTAGCGTATCTTCCACTAGGAATTACTTTGAGGTTTAATACATCACTTAAATAAGGTGCTGATAAATTATTAGCAATAGAAAAACTTCTAAGTGAATGCCCTTTTTTAAACATCAATAATTTTATAATTTCTGTTTTAGGTTTTATATTCATTTTCTCACTCCCTTCATAATGTAACTGAATATAGTTACATTTTCATCTTACAAATCTATAATATAACTTTTTCAGGAACATTTCAAGAACATTTTTTGAATTTAATCATAATTTTAACTTTTTTTGTTACAATAATGAAAAAGGAGGTAGAAAAATGGAATTATTTGCAATGAGTGACTCTCATGGAAGATTAATACAAAGTTATAGAAAACAAAAAAATATGACACTTGTTGAATTAGGAAGGAAAACAGATTTATCTCATGCGTATCTAAGTAAAATCGAGAATAATAAAGCTACTCCTTCTAGAGAAGTTTTAAAAAAAATAAGCGAAATACTTGATCCAGATGGTAACGAAGATTTATTCAATAAATTAGCAACTGCTACTGGCAAAACTCATGAAGTTGAAAAAGATAGTGAAGTATACAAATGGTTGCTTAAATCTGGAAGAATTAAAGAAAACGGATTAGGAAAAATTGAAGTTTTAGAATACTCATATTTTAAATTGAATTATATTCTAGAAGAATGTAGTCCACTTGTTTACGATGTTAAAAAAGAAATTGAAGGTGAACCTCTGGCTACTATACCGTTAACAGAAAGAATGATTAACAAAATTTATGCAGCTATTAATAAAATTGTTTTTCAAGAATTAGTTGAGAATCCTGATTTATTAAATTCTATTGAAAATGAAGAGATTTTGAGTCATCATGTGCGAGAACAAGAAGATAAATTACACCTTTTATCAAATTCAATAAACAATTTAACTTTAGAAGAATTAGCTATGATAATACATGATGATGACAAATTAGTTTAAATAACTATATTTAGTTAAACTTATGTCCACTTATTTAACAGTAAAGCGTGACGATCAATGCACAATACACCATAGAAAAATGAATATAAAAGGTAATAAAATTAGGGAGTTATATATAAAATGAAAAGATTATGTGGCATATTATTAGCAAGTACATTGGTTTTAGGTGCTTGTGGAAATAACGATAGTAATTCAGAAGATAAAAAGTCTACTAATACTGAAACAAAATCAGTAAATGAAAATAAACCGCAATTCGCAAATGACACTCTAGTTATTGATCAAGCAGTATTAAAAATTGATGATACTTTTATTCTTAATGACAAAGATTCAGGAGATAAATTATTAGCTTTCAAGTATCATGTTAAAAACAAATCAGATAGCGAAGATATAACTTCAATGAATGTATGGATTGCTTGTTTTGAAGCAACTCAAGATAGTGATAATACTGTAAATAAATTAGATGTAGGAATTACACCTACTACTGGAAAACTTGGTGAATGGAACGAACATAGTAATGACACTATTAAAAAAGGTAAAACTGCAAAAGGTATCATGACTTACAAGTTACAAAATGATGAAGATGTAGTTTTAAAAGCTACAAAAGGTGCTGATGGTAAAAAATTAGGTACTAAAACAATTAAGTTAGATGACTTAAAATCTGAAGATTATTCAGTAACTGAAGATTTAACAGATAATAGTAAAAGAGATGATTCATCAGAAGATAATAATTCAAAAAATGTAGCTAGCGCTAAATCAGATGACAACAATTCAAAAGAAAGTAAAACTGAAGATGACAAAACAACTAGTGATTCAAATGAACAATCTTCAGAAAGTGCTACATCAAATGACTCTAGCTCAACTAGTAATTCAAATAATAATAGTCAATCAACAAATAGTAATCAAAATAACGTAGCTAGTGCTAGTAGCAATTCACAAACTGACCAATCAACTCAAAATAATAATCAACAAGTAAATAATCAACCTTCAAATACTCAAGAAATACCACCTACAACTCATGATGAATCTCAAATGGGTTATGGTCGTGGCGATTATGAAGCTGCTAAAGAAGCAAGTGAAAAAGTTGCTAACGATCCTAATGCTCATGTTGGTGGCCCAGGTTGGGTTGGCAAAAATGAAAGCTATGACAGTTGGGCAAATAGACAAAAGGAAGTACAAGAATCAGCAATGCAACAATAACTTATTTAGGATAGTTATCTACCCTTACTTTAATTAAAGGAGAATACATATGAAAAAATTACTAGGAACATTATTTGCAGCTACGCTTGTATTAAGTGCTTGTAGTCAAGATGACACTAAAGAAGATGAAAATAAAAAATCAGAAAGCACTACTGAAAAGAAAGCTGACGATAAAAAAGATAAGAAAACTAAAGAAGATAAAAAGTCTAAAGAAGAAAAGAAATCTCAAGAGAATGAAGATAACAAGTCTACACAAAACGATAACTCTACTGATAATCAAGAAACACAAGAAACTGCTACAAATGAACAAGTTCAATCTCAACAACAAACACAACAACCTGCAACTCAAGAGCAGCAGCAAACACAACAAGCTAATAACACTCCACAAACTCCACAACAACAGCAAAATAATCAAAACTATAATCAAACTCAACAACCTAATCAAAATGTAAAGTTACCTAAAAATACAGAGATTGATGATCAGTATATACATGGTGAAGTTGCTGAAGCTTTACAACGTAAAACTGAAATCGAAAGACAAGCTAGTGAAGATTATGAAAATGGCTTGATTAGTGAAGATGAAGCAATGGAGAGAGACGAACAAGCTTCCAAAATTTTAAATCAAGCAGTAGAAAATCAATATGGACCACAAGATTAAGTAAAAGGAGGCACACTCACATGTGGCATGAGAAATTTACTAATAAACATGGTGAAACTAAATATCGCTATTATGAGAAGTATAAAGATCCACTCACAAACAAATGGCGACGTGTTAGCGTGGTACTTAATAAGAATGGTAAGCAGTCACAGAAAGAGGCTCAGAAACGCTTAAATGAGCGTATAGAGGAAAAGCAAAGTAATAAGATACCTACTACACTCAAGACGCTAACTTTCCATGCTGCATGTGATGAGTGGTTTGAGAATTACAAATTAACATCTGGTGCTAAACAATCAACTATAAGAGCAAAAACTTACAGACTTGCTCACATCAAAGAGCGAATAAATGAGGATATTCTTGTCGATAAAATGAACGCTCAAGTTATCCAAGATTACATCAATACATCAATGAAAGAAAATAATATTAAACACGTTACAATTAAGGTCAATGTGAGCCTTATAAAAAATGTATTGAAGTTTGCTCAGAAAAGGTACAATATCTCAGATATATCATATATAGATAATGTGTCATTACCTAAGAAGGCAGTAACTAGAGAAGAAATCAAAGCTAAACGTGAGAATTACCTAGAAATGAATGAAGTACATAAACTCATTGATGAACTTAATCATAAGGCAAACACTAGTAATAAAGGCTATATTAAACGCTCATATATGATGACTGCATACATTACTGAGTTTCAAGTATTGAACGGTTTAAGAATTGGTGAGTTATTAGCACTTCAACCTGAAAACATTGATTTTAAGAATAAAAAGATTGAGATTGATGGCACAATAGCATGGATAACTAAAGATGGTGTACGTGGCTTTAAAGATACAACTAAGACTGAGGCCTCTTATCGTACTATATCTATTACCACTAGAAGTTGTGAGATATTGCGTAAGGTAATGTTGGAAAATAAGAAATCAGCTAAGTGGGATAGTAATTTTAAAGAGAGAAATTTTATATTTACAAATAGTAAAGGTAGTCCTATGCCCTTATCATCTATCAATGCTAACATTAAGAACGTTGCAAAGAATATAGGTATTGAAAAAGATATTTCAACTCACACAATGCGTCACAGTCACATATCTTTATTATCACAATTAGGTGTGTCACTGCGTGCAATAATGGATCGTGTAGGCCATAAAGATTATAAAACAACTTTACAGATATATAGTCATGTTACCGAACAAATGGATAAAGATATGATGAGTAAGTTGGAAAATATAAATTAAATGCGTTCAAATTTGAGCGTATTTTTTTATGCTTAAAATCAAGTTTTTCACATCATGCCCTTATTCTGCCCTTTTTTATGTATAAATAAATCAAAAATACCTTATAAACGTTGATATATCAACAATTCATAAAACTTATGTTGTTTAACCTTCGGTAACACCTACATGATTTAATCCTGGACGTTTTTGTTCTAACACTGACTTATCTGCTTTTAA
>NZ_JANJPM010000025.1:0-41259 GCF_026222585.1 Staphylococcus sp. SUC_1.2
TAAAATTACAAAGATTAAAATTAAAATAGTAATGAAAAAGATTAAAAAAGCGGGAAAAGAAGTAATCATTGAGGTTAAGAATTTCTGGTAAAATGATAAATTTACATCCATAGAAATGTATAGTTGTTCAAATTGTGGAATGACAGTATAGTTTAAAACTACTATCATACACATAAAAATACAGCATAATAAGAGTGGATATTGAACAGCTTTAATTACTTGCTGTTTTGCAGATAAATTTGTCTTTAAATATTTAATGGACTCCTCTAAAGCGTCTTCTAAATTACCATATTTTTGTGAAAAATAGATTTGAGTTGTAATTGAATTTGGATAACCTATCAAATTTAATACTTCATAACATGTTTCACCTGACTTAATAGATGCTATGATTTTATTTTTTAATTCTTTATCTCTGTATTTGAAATATAGGTTGATGAACTCAAAACTCTCTAAAAGTGTGAAGCCACTTTTTAATAAGTTTGACAGTGTTTCAAGTAAGTGAATCATTTGTGCACTCGTTAAATTCTTAGATGACAATTTAAAAATATTTACTTGCAGTATCTTCACAAATTGTTCCTTCTTTAGATAATAAATTTAATTGCTGTTGTAAATTATTAAAATTATGTGGCATTGTTTGTTCATGCTCGAAGAAAAATTGTATCTGCTTTTTATCTATTGTTTCACAAATTAAGCGACGCTCATTCTGAGTAGTCGTTATTAATCTTTGATTAGAAATGATATTGATCGATTGAGTTAATTCTTGAATTGAAATTCCCATCTCAAGTAATCGAAGTAATGCACCTCTACAATTAGTGGAATGCATAGTTGATAATACAAGATGTCCACTCAAACTAGCTTGAATTACACATTTAGCAACTTCTGCGTCTCTTATTTCACCTATTAAAATAATATCAGGATCACATCTTAATATAGCTTTAAATGAACTTACGTAGTCGATACCTGCTTTTTTATTAATTGATATTTGAGTAATTCCCTTTAGTAATTGCTCAACTGGGTTTTCGATAGTGATGACATTAAGATTTAATTCTTTATATGCATGTAGAACCATTTGATACATCAGAGTGCTTTTTCCGGATCCTGTGGGTCCAGTTAATAGAATTAATCCCTGTTTTTTATTTACTAAGTGTTTAAAATCGTTAAATTCTTTATATTCTTTTTTTGCTTGAAAATATTGAGGAATTATCCTAATTACACAACTTTCTATACCTAAAGACAAAGGTAATGTTGAAATCCGTAAATAAAAAGTAGATTTAGCTTGATAAGTATAACGACCACTTTGAGCGGATTGATGAGATGAAACGTCCAAACCTGATTTGAACTTCATAAATACTAATAATTTTTGATATACATCTAAGTTGAATATTTCATAAAGTTCAAGGTAATCATTAATTCTAAATTTAATATGAACTTCATCAACTGTAGGAATAAAATGTATGTCACTCGCATTTTTTGAAATAGCTTTATTAACTATCTCTCTGAATAATAGTTTCAAAAAAACACCTCCTACATATATAAACGTAAGAGGTGAAGAATTTACTTTATTTTATTGGCCATCTAAAAATGGATTTAATTGCTCATCATCTACTGTTGTATAAGGACCATGGCCAGGGAATAATGGTAAATCGCCTTCTAATTCAAATAATTTATCTTTAATAGAATCAACCAGTGTTTCATAATCACCGCGATATAAGTCAGTACGACCTATACCATTGTTAAATAACGTGTCACCGACTACAGCGAAATCCTCAAATACATACGTCAAACTTCCAGGAGAATGACCAGGAGTATGCAGTACATTGAATTCAAATCCTTCAATATTGTACTCACCTTCATCTAAATGGTTTGGTTTAACGTCACTAGTAATTAAAGGCATACCATATTGCTTAAACTTAGCAGAACCATTTTTATCAGGATCCTTTAGAAAACTAAACTCTTCTTTATTCATGTATAAAGGTACTTCATATTTATTAACGACATCGTCTAATGCACCAATATGATCAAAGTGCGCATGTGTTAATAAAATTGCTTTTAATGGTTTGTTAATTTGATTTAATTTTTTAAAAATCTTATCAGGTTCACCAGCTGGATCGATTAATATAACACTTTCTTCATTTTCAATAAAATATGCATTAGTATCTACCAATCCTAAAGTTAAGCTTGAGATTTTCATATTATTCTCCTTGATTATCGATATGTTTTTGAACTGATTTTAGTTTATCGTTCATTTTACGAGATTTATCGCGTCTATCATCTATACGTAAGTTTGTGCAAACTCTATCAATACCTTTATTAAACGGCAATTCATGGATTGCTTGTACTACTTCGAATAAGTCTTTTAAATCCCCTTCGATTAGAGTATTCATTGGAGTTAATTGATAATCAATTTTGCCTTCTTGTTTAAAACTTTCTAATTTCATTTGTATCTCTGCAATATATTTACTAACACTTGGTCCTTCAGTTCCAACTGGAATAATAACTACATCAACAATAGCCATTATTTAACACCACCCTTTTCTAATATATATGTTTTAATTAGCCCTGCTGCACCAGTTATTCCTGCATCATTACCTAGTTGAGCTTGAACAATTTCAGTATCTTTTTGAGCCGGAGTGAATGTTAAGTTGTGGTACTCAGTTTTTATATTTTCGATTAAAATCAAACCAGCTGTTGACATACCTCCACCTAAAACGATGTATTTGGGATTGCTTGTTGCGCTAATAATACTACATAAATAAGCGATGTGGTTTGCCACTTTTTCAGTAATAAAGATACAGAATTGATCACCTGCTTTAGCGGCATCAAATACGGCTTTAGCTGTAACTTTATTGTCTTTTATTAACGGTAATATTGATGATTTAAACGTTAATTTTGGATAATAAAAATTAACCAAATTAACGACACCAGTAGCTGAAGCAACAGTTTCTATACAACCTGATTTACCACAATTACAATTAAAGCGTTGATCAAAATCAGTTCTGATGTGACCTATTTCTGCTCCTGATCCATTATGGCCATGGACAAGTTCACCATTAGAGATAATACCTCCGCCTAAACCGGTACCTAATGTTATAGCAACTACATCGTCAGCACCTTGACCTGCACCTTTATGTTTTTCTCCTAATGCCGCTACATTAGCATCATTATCAACATACACAGGACAGTTAATAAATTCACTAAATATTTGTCGAACATTTACACTACCTGGCCAATGCAAATTAACTGCCCCATTAACAATGCCAGTTTCAAAATCAACAGGCCCTGGTACACCAATTCCAACGCCAATGACATCATCAATTTTTAATTGGTGAGTTGAAAGTGTTTCGTTAAATGAATCATAGATATTCTTTAATAATGTTTTACCCGTGTGGTCAGACGTATCTGTTTTAATAGACCATTTGTGTAGTTGTTCGAGTTCGCCATTGAATATTCCCAGTTTACAAGTTGTCCCACCAATATCTGCTGCTAAAATAATATTTTTCATTTATCCTCATTCCTTCTTTGGTTAATTAATAAAATACATTTTAGGTATTCATCTTTAGATAATAGTTCATAATGATATAATGATTTTATTTCTTGTAGCATCATTTCATACATGTCGTTTGGATTTTTAAAATAGATAATAAATCCATAACGCTTTAAAAGCTGTAATACATCATAGAAATTTTTAATTTCTCGATTCATTTGATTGATCCAACTCTTTTTTTAAATTTTTATAATCATTATCGTCAGAATTAATAGTTAAAGCTTTTTTTACATATTTGAGTGCTTTTTCATTATCATCAAGTGCTCTATTTGCAATTGCAAGTTCATAGTTCAAAAGACCAGAATTTGGATGGTTTTTTAAACCACGTTCCCAATCCGCCATGCCCTCTGCTCTAGAACTTGTAGCTGCAGTTATAAGCCCTTTTAAATAATACGTTCGATCGTCATCATAACCTTTGTCAATTGTATGGTTTACAATTGAACTTGCCTCTTTATAATTATAGTCTAATATAGCATCCTCAATTAATTTATCATAAATATTTTCTTCTTTAATAGTAAAAATTCTTACTTGTAATGCAACAAACAAAACAAGCAATATAATTAAGAAAATCCAAAATAAATTACGATTGTGTGTGAAATAATAACCAATTAAAGTGATTAAAACACCACCAATAAATCCTCCTAGATGAGCCATAATATTAATATTAGACATAAATAATGATAAAACAATTAGCACTAATAATGCGATTAACATTTGTCCAATTGTTTTTTTAGAATAGGTCTTACTTACAAACATCATTGCAAAAATTGAGCCTATTAGCCCGAAAATAGCTCCACTAGCACCTACAGATACAGTATGAAGATTAAATGATAGTGAAATAAAATTTCCGAGTAAACCAGAAATCACATAAATCCCTAACATTCTTAATGGGCCGACTATAGATTCGACTATCTTACCGAAAATAAATAATGACAGCATATTCATTAGAATGTGCTCAAAATTAAAGTGTAGAAACATGGATGTTATAAGACGATACCATTCGCCATGAACGACGTTAAAGTGTACTAATCCACCTAAATCTAACAATTTAACATCGGAAAAATGATTTAGATAAAGAATCATTATTAGCCATATTAAAACGTTAATTATGATTAACCCATATGTCATAGGTGTAAAACGCAACATATGTTTATCAATTGGATTTTGTGACAATACACGTCGCTTATAGTAATTTGATAGTTTGTTATCTTGTCTAAACATTAATTTAGTTAATATATTATTATGAATCAATTTATGTAAATCATTGTTATTTGAAATACACATGCTTTCTATTTTAATGGGACTAGAGTCAGCGGATTTGATATTATCAAATATTTGATCTGTGAAATAATAATATTTAACGCTTTTCAATTTAAAATTGAGGTCATCCTCATATTGTTGATAATTATCCAACATTTTAGCTTTATCAAACTGAATTTCTTGGTTCGAAGCGATATCTTTCCTAAATATCACTAGCTTGTTTTTCTTTTTATGTATAAGCCAAATTTCACTATCATTTTTATCAATATTTACAATGTGATAATTGTGATATTTTATAAAATAATAGATTGACTTCCAGAAGTATTTTTCTGTATCCATTAATTCCTCCAAAATTTAAGTATTGAAAATTATTAATTTTTCAACAGGTTGATCATGGGATTCGATTTCAAACTGTGTTAATTGTAGGTCATAAATTAAACTAATAGTATTGGCATTTGAATCACTTAAGAAGCGATCATAATATCCTCCACCATAACCTATTCGATAACCATCATCTCTAAAAGCAACTCCAGGAACAACAATTAAATCTAATTGATCAGTAATTTCAGTGTCATCATTAACATATAATAAGCCTTTTTCATCTTTTTCAAGACGGTTTAAAGATAATAGTTGTTTAAAATTCATTTCTTTTAATTTGTAGTTTGTATTAGGAACAAAGACTTTCTTACCATCAGATAACATCGTTTCGATGATGGGATAAGTATCTACTTCATGAGTCATAGATAAAACAATACCTATTCTTTTCGCATTTTTATATTCAGTATTATTGATTAATTGATTCTTCAACCATGCGTCTGCACGAAGTTTGTGTTCTTTATCTAATTGTTTCATTTGAGATAATATTTCTTTTCTAATCTCTTTTTTACTCATAACATCCCCACTCTCTAAACACTATATATATTATAACGTTATTAAAAGATGATGTCATTTAGATGAAATAAAAAAAGGAGCTAGACAGAATCCATTATGGATTCATAGTCTTGCCCCTGTAAGGATGACTTGAGCCGAAAAACGCAACTCTAGCGTTTAACTATCAAGTCGGCTACTGCAAATTAGCAATGTAGTCTTATAATATTATTTTTGAAACAAACTCTTTAGATGAGTTATTATTTAGTTTCACGGTGTAAAGTGTGTTTATTATCACGTGAACAATATTTTTTCATTTCAACACGTTCAGGATTAGTTCTTTTGTTTTTAGTAGAAATGTAGTTTCTATCTCCACATTCTGTACAAGCTAATGTTACATTTACGCGCATGTTAAATCCTCCTTACCTTTTCTAAATACGACTTTATTATCATACCACTTAGTACAATAATTGAAAAGTATTATTTTTTATACATTAATAATTTCAATCAATTAAAAGTGAATTGGTTACTTTTTATCATCAAAATAATAATTAATGACGTCTCTACCTAAATCTCCGCCATTTAACCATGGTGGTGGAACAGGTTGATTGGTGTAAACAATTGAAAATGATAGTTTAGGGTTATTGATTGGTGCATAACCTATATAAGTTGAATTAACTCTTGATTCACCATCTTGGAATACTTCGGCAGTACCAGTTTTCCCTGCAGAAGGTACTTTTGTTTTGTGGAAACTTGAATAGCCTGTTCCATCTTTTTCATTGAATGCCATTTCAAATCCTTTTTGTACTTCTTTAATTTCATCTTCTGAATTATTTACTTTGTTTAAGACATTGCCTTTAATTTTTTGTTTAACTGGACCTATGTCATCACTATTTGTAGCATCATGAATTGCTAATCCAATGTGTGGTTGAATTCTATAACCATCATTAGCTATTGTAGAAACGTACTGTGATAATTGAATTGGACTATATGTGTCATATTGACCAATTGATAAATCAAGATAATTGCCTGAATTGTTTGTTAATGGTTCAATTTGACCTATTGTTTCATTTGGCAAGTCAATACCTGTTTTAACTCCCAATCCGACTTGATTAAGCCCTTTTCTTAATTTCTGGCCAGCTTCACTTATATCTGTAGGTAAGCCCATTCCACTATAGTAAGGATCTCCGGCTAATTTAAGAGCAGTTTTAAACATATATACGTTTGAAGAGTGCATTAATGCTTCTTTATCATTAATTCTGACTTTATCATTTTTATTAAAGTATGAGCGCTTTGTTAATCCACCTTTAAAATGAAGTGGCTCATCTATCATTTCCTCGCCAACTTTAATCGCATTATTTTGATATCCAGCTAATAGGGTTCCACCTTTTACTGAAGAACCAACTGCAAATTGACCAGTAAAGTTCCCTAAATCATAATCTGTTAGCTTACCATTTTTATCGATTTGTTTTCCTGCCATAGCTAAAATATCGCCATTTTTAGGATTTTGCACTACAATAAGCGCGTTATCCATATCTTTAGCACCTTGACTGCGTAACGTCTTGATTTGATTTTCTAATAAAGATTCTACTTTCTTCTGTAAGTCTATATCAATTGTTAACTGTAAATCATCGCCTCTAGATCCAGGATTAATGACTTCAGAGTTTATGACTTTTCCAGATTTATCAGTAGTATATTTCATTTCTTTTTTCTTACCACGTAAAATATCTTCATATTGATACTCTAAATAGGATTTACCAACTCTATCATTTCGAGAATAACCTTTAGCTAAATATTGTTCGGTCAATTCTTTAGGAATACCTTCACTTGATGTAGATACACTACCAAATATACTTCTTAATGTATCACCATAAGGATAGCGTCGGTCCCAATCCATAGTTGTATTTACACCTGGAAGACTATCAAGTTGTTGTGACACTGCAGCATATTCTTTTTCACTTACATCCTCATTCTTAATTGTTTGCGGGTTCATGGTAGAACCAGCAGACATTTCACGATAAATTGCTAAAACTCGTAAGTCTTTTTTTGATAAACTATTAATTTGTTTGTCTCCAACCTTTTTATATAATTGTTTATCATATTGATCTTGGGTAATACTACCTTCATTTAACATTGAAGTTTCTTTTTTCATTAATTTGTCTACTTCATCTTGGTGTTTCTGAATCCAAAAATCTTGTTTATCTCTTTCAGTAATTTTGTCAGTTTTCATAGTAATGAGAGATGACAATTTTTTTGCAGTATCGAGCATATCTTTTTGACTTGTTTTCCTAGATCTTGTGTATGTAATCGTTAGTTTAGAAGCATTATCTACTAATACTTTTCCATTCCTATCAAGAATTCTTCCCCTAGGAACAGATTCATTTACAGTTATGTTTTCATCGTTTTTTACTAGTTGGCTGTATTGGGAGCCTTGCGCAATTTGTAAATATCCTAACCTTAAAACTATAATTCCAAATATAACTACAATAGCACCAAACACAAAACTTATTCGTTTATTCATTGTGTGCTTTATTTTTTCGTCATTAGACTTTTCCTTTAACCTTTTAAGCAAGATAACCTACCTCAATTATTAAACATGTTTACTCATAAATGATATATGAAAATCAAACATATTACCATCATTTTAATAAAAAAAGTGGCCTCTTATAGAGACCACATGTTAAATAGGAGATATAGAATTATTTTGTTGCATTGTATAATTCGTCAACTTTTTCCCAGTTAACAACATTCCAGAAAGCACTAATATAATCTGGACGTTTGTTTTGATATTTAAGGTAATATGCGTGTTCCCAAACATCTAAACCTAAGATAGGTGTTTTACCTTCCGTTAATGGGTTATCTTGGTTAGGTGTAGTAACAATTTCTAACTGACCATTGTTAACTACTAACCATGCCCAACCTGAACCGAAACGAGCTGCTGCTTTGTCAGCGAATTCTTTTTTGAATTCATCTAAAGAGCCCCATTGTTCTTTGATTTTATCAACAACAGTACCTTTTTCTTCAGAATTAGGAGTTAATAATTCCCAGAATAATGAGTGATTTAAGTGTCCGCCACCATTATTACGAACAGCTGTTTGAATATCTTCAGGTACACTATCTAAATTAGCAACAATTTCTTCAATTGATTTAGATTCAAGATCTGTTCCCTCAACTGCAGAATTTAATTTGGTAACATACGTGTTGTGGTGTTTGTCATGATGGATTTCCATAGTTTGTTTGTCAATGTGTGGTTCTAATGCATCTGCTGCATATGGTAAATTTGGTAATTCAAAAGCCATAATTAATCATCCTCCTAAAAATTCGTTACATTTATAATAACAAGTTATTAACTAAGCAACAAAATATTTGCTTGCAACTAATATTAATACGCTTATTATCATCTTACTTTTATAATATAACTCAAAATGATAACTTTTAAACATAATTACAGACTATAATTGGTTATTTTTAAATAATTCCTACTTTTGACCTATGTATATCAAATTTTTTTAATTACATTTAATTTTAAGATTGTTAAATTAAACTGGAGTATGAATTGTTTTCTATTTTGTAAATCTATTAAATTTTTAATGGAATTTCAGTCAACTGACTCAAAAAAACTGAGAAAGCTACAATTAACACTTTCTCAGTTTAGATTGCTAATATATATTTGCAATTTTGTCTTACAATAATTCATTTTTAAATTATTTAAGTATATTAGCAAAAACAATTGATATTTATAATTCATAAAATTTTATTTTGAGTTTTGTTTTTGACATTCTTCGCATACGCCATAAACTTCTAATTTATGGGTGTGAATATCTACATTAGGTAGATACACCTTTATTTGATCAATTGGGCAAAAATCAATGACTTTAGTATCACCACAATTTTCACAAATAAAGTGATGATGGTGATGATTCATACAAGCAATTCTAAATTTCATTTCACCATCTAATTCAGTACTCTCAATAATTTTTAAGTCTTTAAATAAATGTAAATTACGATAAATTGTATCGAAAGAGATACCTGGATAATCTTTGTCTAATTGTTGTTGAATATGTTTTGCATTAATGTATTTATCTTCTTTAACAAAAATATTAATCATATCTTCACGTTTCTTAGTATATTTCAAACCATTATCTTTTAAAATTTTAATTGCATCATTTGTATTCATAAGTTATTGCCCCTTTTTAAGTCTTACAATTGATTTTTGGAATAACATTGTAAGTCCTAATAATAAAACTAATAGTACTACAATAACACCACCTGGTGAAATATTCATATAAAATGCTAAAACAAGGCCCATTATAACTGAAAATTCGCCAATTATGACACTTAAAATGATTAATTGTTTGAAACCTTTAGTTATTCTCATTGCTATAGCAATGGGTAATGTTATTAATGCACTGACTAAAAGTATGCCAACCACTCTCATTGAAGCAGAAATTACCATAGCCACTATAACTATAAATAAAAATTGAATCCATTTAGGAATATTTATAACTCTACTATATTCTTCGTCAAATGAAAGTATAAATAATTCTTTATAAAATAAAGTAATAAATAAAACAACGACAATTGATATAACTACAACCGTTAATAAATCACTAAGGCTGACCGCACTTATGGAACCAAATAGTAAACCTACAATTTCTTGGTTAAATCCATCTGCAAGAGAAATAAAAATGGCACTTAGTGCAATCCCTGCGCTCATAATAATTGGTATGGCAATCTCTTGATAATTAGAATACGATGTTCTTAACTTTTCAATTAAAAGCGCACCTACGATAGCAAATAATATACCAAACCACATAGGATTAATAATAGCTAGTGCGGGTGACAAAGTTAGTATAAACATGCCAAATGAGATGCCGCCTAATGTAACATGGCTAAGCGCATCTGCAATCAAAGATAATCTTCTTACAACTATAAAAGCCCCAATTAAAGGTGCAATAAATCCAATTAAAATACCACTAAGTAATGAATATCTCATGAAGTCGAAATTTAATAACGCTTCAATCATAGATATCACCACTTACTTGTTTAATTAATACATTCATTTTGTTACTCCTAATATATTAAATTTTAAACTTCACAACATTCTCTATTATGTTGATGATCTACAAATTTAATGGGGTGACCATAAATTTTAGAAATTTCAACTTCGTCTAGTTTTTTGAAGTCCTCGGTTGATCCATGGAAATGTAAATGTTTATTTAAGCATGCTACTTTTGTTGCTGTATCAGCTACAACGCCAATGTCATGTGTTACTAATATAATCGTTATACCTTCATCTTTTAATTTTTCAAGCGTTTCATAAAATTCACTTACATGTTTTGCATCAATACCATTTGTAGGTTCATCTAAAACTAAGACAGAAGGATTGGAGATTAAAGCTCTCGCAATTAATACACGCTGTTGTTGTCCGCCGGAAAGTTCTGCAATATTTTTGTTGATAAGATGATTGATATTTAATCTTGTTAAAACTTTATCGACAAGTGCTTCATCTTTTTTATTAAATTTTTGAAATAACTTTTTAGTTTTAGTAAGACCACTAAGTACCACTTCTTTAACACTTGCTGGAAATCCAGCATTAAAAGCTGTAGCTTTTTGTGATACGTAACTTATCTTTAAAGCAGATTGATTTTGCTTTTTATATGATTTACCATCTATATATATTTCGCCCTTTTGCAACGGAAGCAACCCTAATATGATTTTTAGTAAAGTAGACTTACCTGCTCCATTGGGACCCACAATTGCTAAAAATTCACCTTTATTTATGTGTATATTAATATTTTCTAAAACTTGTTTATTATCAAATTGATAATCGATATTTTTTAATTCAAAAACAGGTTGATTCATTATTTCACCTCGTTTAATACTATACAATTAAGTTTGGAAGTTGTAAATAGTAATGTTTACGACTTGATTTGAAAGATAATAAAATGGAGCGATACAGAATTATTGTAAAATTCAATGTATCACTCCTGTGAAAATTATTAAGTCTGTGAAAAGTTAAGGTCTAACGCTTCTTAAGGTTATACAGCTATTGCTTTATTTCATCATAGCCCTAAATATTAATAGTTGATTCAGCTTCCAATTAATAGTAATTATTGTTGAAGAATTTTATCTTTTAATTCTGAATCAAATTGTTGTGCTTTTAACATCTCTATCTCAAATTTATAAGGTGGTTTTTTATTTTTTTTATCTTCACCAACATAGGGTGTTTCTAAAATTTTAGGAATATCTTTGAAAACATCATGGTGTACTACATAATTTAATGCGTCAAATCCAATGTGACCGAATCCAATATTTTCATGTCTATCTTTATGAGCACCTTGCTCATTTTTACTATCATTAACATGAACCACTTTTATTCGATCTAAGCCAATAATTTTATCAAATTCATTTAATACACCATCAAAATCCTCTTTAATGTTATATCCAGCATCATGAGTGTGACATGTATCGAAACAGATTGATAATCGATCATTATGTGTGACGCCATCAATGATCTGAGCAATTTCTTCGAACGTGCGTCCTACTTCAGATCCTTTTCCAGCCATAGTTTCTAGAGCGATACGCACATCATTATCATGAGTTAAAACTTCATTCAAACCTTTAATAATCTGTTGAATACCTTTATCAGCACCAGCGCCCACATGTGAACCAGGATGTAGAACAATATCTTTAGCACCTAAAGCTTGTGTTCGTTCAATTTCATTTTGAAGGAAATCTACCCCTAATTGAAAGACTTCCGGTTTTGTAGTGTTAGCGATGTTTATAATATATGGAGCATGGACGACTAAATTAGATAAACCATATTTATCCATGGCCTCATGTCCTTTTTCGATATTTAAATCCTCTATGCTCTTTCTTCTTGTGTTTTGAGGTGCGCCAGTATAAATCATAAATGTAGACTCACCAAATTTGTGTGCTTCTTCTGCAGAACCTTCTAACATCTTTTTACCACTCATGGAAACATGTGACCCAAGTAACATTGCTTTCACCTAACCCTTTTTATTATTTTTTCGTTGTTGTCTATTTTGTCTTTTACTAAATTGTTTTCTTTCTTGTCTCTTCATTCTTTCGACTTCTTGTTTGAATTTCTTTTTATAACCTGGTTTGACTTTATTTTTAGTCTTACTTCGCACTTTATGCTTCACTTCGTTCGTTAAGTGATCGTCTTTTCTTACACGCTTACGTCGAGTATTATGTGCTTTAATTGGTGTTAATTCATTATTTTTAACATCAACATTTTCAAAATGGTAGCCTTTATCTTCAATTAGTGTGATTAAATGTTCTTCATCCGGACTATAGAGTGTTATTGCCACACCTTTATAATTACCTCTACCTGTTCTGCCCACACGGTGTGTAAAGAAGTCAATATCTTTAGGTACGTCAAAATTAATAACATGACTAACGCCTTCAATGTCTATACCTCGAGAAGCTAGATCACTTGCGATTACAAATTGAAACTCTAAATTGCGTATACGTTTCATTTGTTGCTTACGCTCTCTTGGTGTTAAACCTCCGTGTATCATGCCAACTTTAATTCCAGCAGCATTGAGTGAATTTGCCAGCTCATCCGCATTATCTCTACTATTACAGAAAACGATACCTAGGTATGGATTTAAAATATCGATTAATTGAAGTGTTTTATCTACTTTTTCAGTTCCTTTAGTTGGAATTAAATAGAATTCAATATTTTTTTTATTTTGAGACTTGGAATCCACTTCTACATATTCCGGATTGCTTAGATATTTATTTAAAAATGGTTGTAATGATTTAGGAATTGTAGCACTGAAGACAGCTATATGTGAATTTTCATCTAAGCGTGAAGCAATTAAATCTACATCTTCAATTAATCCTAAATCAATCATTAAATCAGCTTCATCCACTATAAGATAAGATGCCAAATGCGCATGTAGATGCCCACTTTGAGCTAGATCATTAATTCTAGTCGGTGTTCCTATTACTAATTGCGGTTGATTACTTGTACGCTGTCTATCTTTCTCAATATCTGTACCACCAATAAACAAACTAACTTTAATGCCCTGTTTAAAAGTAGCTAGATGATTTGCTGCCTGATATAACTGTTGTGCTAATTCTCTTGTAGGTGCCACCACGATAGATTGAGGTTCTTTATTTTCAACATCTATTTTATCTATTAACGGTAATAAAAATGCATGCGATTTCCCTGTACCTGTTTGAGATTGACCTATTAAATTTACGCCTTTTTTAATTCTTGGAATTATTCTATTTTGTATTTCAGTTGGTTTATCAAATTTTAAGTCTTTAATTGCTTCTATAAGTTTTGAGTCTAAATTAAATAATTCAAATGGGTGAGTTGCCATCGATTTGGCCTCCTTAAAATATTCAGTTGAAGTTGTTTTAATTCAATTTACATGTAGTTGAATGGATCGGTATTGATATTAGAAGCATCAATTGGAAAATCTATACTTTCATCATATAGCCATTGTTCTAATAATTCTTTAAGTCCCTCTCTCATCACATACTCACTGTAATGATTGATATCTAAAATGGTCATACCATACGTTTGTGCATCTAATGCATCGTGGTGTTTAACATCTCCAGTTATAAAGATGTCTGCACCTTTGTTAAATGCAAGTGCCTCATAACCAATTCCCGCACCACCGATGATAGCTACTTTTTGGATATGTTTATTAGCATCGCCTGTATATCGAACACTTGGGATATCAAGTTCATGTTTCACAAATTTTACAAAGTCTGTTAATGACATCGCATCTTCTAAAGTGCCAATTTTGCCAAGACCATAATTTGCAGTTTTAGTCATTTTAATAAAATCATAGACAGGAGTTTCATAAGGATGATTGTCTATAATTGCTTTTTCAGCTAATGCATATTGGCTAGCTTTAATCATGAATTCAATTTTAACTTCATTTACATATTCTATGTTATTCAGCTGACCTAGATGTGGATTAGCATTTCCTACAGGTTTAAATTGGCCTTTACCTTCAGTTTCATAAAAACAATACTCGTAATTACCTTCTTTGGCAAGTCCATGTTTATCAAGACTATCTTTAAAGTTTTCTACATTATCCTTAGGTATATATGTTTGAACTTTATAATACGTTTCATTCTCTTGATTTAAAAATTGTATATCTTGCAATTTTAATTTATTAGCCAACATTTGGTTAACACCGTAAACGTAATTGTCTAGATTTGTGTGCAACGCAATAAGGTTGATATTGTGACGAATTATTTTTTTAATTAATTGACCATAGCCATCATCAATGATTGATTTTACCCCTTTAAAAATCAAAGGATGGTGAGCAATAATCGTATTATAGCCTTTGTCGATAGCTTGGTTAACAATCACATCTGTACAATCCAAAGTCGTTAATATACCATTGATTTCAGATTCATGATTACCTATAAGTAATCCAACATTGTCCCAATTCTCAGCTGTCTCTAATGGCACATGTGTATCGATAATAGACATTAATTGTTTAATTTTCATTATTTAACACCTCTGTTATTAATGATATATCATTATCTATCTCTTTAAGTCTCTCATGATGTAACTCTGAATTCAATTGATTACGAATGTGATTTAAAGCTTCTAATTCATGACGCCATTTTTTATAAAATATTTCATTTTTATTTTGTAATAATTTCGGTCCAAATTTTAATTCTTTTTTGTCTAAATGATCCTGATGACCCATATGCGCTGCAACCACAATTTCATAGATATGTCCTTTCTCTTCTAAAATGACTTCTTCTATGATTTGGTAATTCAGTGTCATGAGCGTGTATCTTAATACTTCAGTTTGAATATTACTTTGTAAGATTAATCTAGGACCATTTGCTAAGTGAATGCGTCCTTCATTCAATATTCTTGCTATAAGCGGACCACCCATGCCACAAATTGTTATATTTTGAATAGATTCATTCTGACGAAGTACACTTAATCCGTCCCCTAATCGAACATCGATAACATTATTGAGCTGATTATCTGACACATTCTTTTTCGCTGCTTCAAAAGGCCCTTTTATGACTTCACCTGCAATAGCATGTGTAATTAGACCATGTTGAATCGCATAGATAGGAAGATAGGCATGGTCTGAACCAATGTCAGCTAAGTTTCCCGGAACAAGATAGTTGCACACAGTAGTTAATCTTTGGTTTAAAGTTATCATAGATATCTCCTTTACTATAAAAAGAGACTGGGACAAAGTTAAGTGTCTCAGTCTAGCATTTTTCTAAAGCACATTATAGTAACACCTATAACAAAGTGTAATCATTACTAATTCGACTCGTATATAAGTGTTCAATCTATAATGTGTAATGAAAAATAAATCAATTTAAACTCGAATTATTTTATTTATTAATCCATAAAGTCTTTTAGTCGCTTGCTACGACTTGGATGTCTAAGCTTTCTTAAAGCTTTAGCTTCAATTTGACGAATTCTTTCACGCGTAACACCAAAGACTTTACCAACTTCTTCAAGTGTTCTTGTTCGACCATCATCTAAACCAAATCTTAAGCGTAAAACATTTTCTTCACGGTCAGTAAGCGTATCTAAAACATCTTCTAATTGTTCTTTTAAAAGTTCGTAAGCTGCATGATCAGATGGACTTTGCGCCTCTTGGTCTTCAATGAAGTCACCTAAATGACTATCATCTTCCTCACCTATTGGCGTTTCTAATGATACTGGTTCTTGAGCAATTTTAAGAATTTCACGTACTTTTTCTGGAGGTAAATCCATCTCTTCTCCGATTTCTTCAGGTGCAGGATCACGACCTAAATCTTGTAATAATTGTCTTTGAACACGTATTAACTTATTAATTGTTTCAACCATGTGAACTGGAATTCTAATTGTACGTGCTTGGTCGGCAATCGCTCTTGTAATTGCTTGTCGAATCCACCAAGTTGCATAAGTGGAGAATTTAAATCCTTTACTAAAATCAAATTTCTCAACAGCTTTTATTAATCCCATGTTACCTTCCTGAATTAAATCTAGGAATAACATGCCACGACCTACATATCTTTTTGCAATACTTACAACAAGTCGTAGGTTAGCTTCTGCTAAACGAGACTTAGCAATCTCATCACCTTGCTCAATTCGTTTAGCTAATTCAATTTCTTCTTGAGCACTTAGTAGATTAACTCGGCCAATTTCTTTTAAGTACATTCTTACAGGGTCATTAATTTTGACACCTGGAGGGGCACTTAAATCATTTGGGTTTAATTTTTCATCAGTATCTGAGCTATCTTTCTCATTTACTAAACTAATATCATTATCATTTAATTGGTCAAAGAAATCATCCATTTGATCAGAATCCATATCGAAATTTTGCAATTTTTCGGCTATTTCCTCATGACTAAGGTGACCTTCCTTTTTACCTTTATCGATTAATTGTTTCTTAACATCTTCTAATGTTAATGTCGGATCTATTGTTTGTTTTTTAATTTTAACTTGGTTATCAGACATGAAAAGGCCTCCCAATAGTAATATATGCTTTCAAACAAGATATTTAATTATATAATATTTCAATATAATAAGAAAAGTATTAATAAAAATTCATAATAATGGTAACATTTCATATTCAATATTTGAATGTTTAATATCAATTATATTTAAACGACATCACATTAATTAAATATTACTTATGTTCCATATCTACCCGTTAAAAACGCATAATAACCATTATACAATAATGGTTATTAAATAGAAATACTATTTATATGATTTATTAAAGTATGCATTTTCATAGCAGTTTTATAGTAATAGTTACATACGAGCTTTATTTTTATTAACGATTTGTTCCAAATAATATTTTTGCAATTCTACGTCGCCTATCCGTGACGCTTCACGTAATTTATGATTTAATTCTTCAAGTGTATCTCCATACTTTGATTCATTGATGACATTCATGTAATCTTCTATTTCACTATCATAAGGTTCTTGATTTATATCATAATTATCCAAAGCGATAATTGCATCTCTCAAATTATCATTATCTGTGTAAAGTATCATATCGCTAATTGTATAACTGTCATTTTCAGCGTAAAAATCTTCTAAAACACTATATATACGTTTGAAAAATTGATTATCAAAGTCATCACTTTCAAGTTGCTTATGATAATTTAAGAATAAGTCTTTATCATTCATAAAATGTTTAAGTAAGGCTCTTTCAGCACTTTCATGTTTTGATAAATGACTAAATAAATTATTTGAGTTATTTTGTATTTCAATATCATATGATTGATAATCATTAATATAAGGCTCGCTAGGAATATATTGTTGTTGATTCAATACATTGCTATTTAGAGTATTAGAATCCACATTAAATAAATGTGCTACATCTTTGATTATCTTATTCTGCAAAATTTGAGAATTCATTAATGCAATATCTTGGGTAACTTCTTTAAGATAGCGTTCATAAGCTAAGTCATTATTAGCAATTTCATCTTTGTGTTTATTTACTTTATAAATGATAAATGATTTCTTTTCATTATTTACATATTCAAGAAATTTTTCATTACCATATTTTGTTATATACTCATCTGGATCCATATCTTTAGGTAATTGAACAACAAAAACATTGAATCCTTGTTGTAGAAGGTGTTGCCCAGTTTTAATTGTTGCTTCTTGACCAGCGAAATCACCATCAAACATTAGAGTAATATGAGATGTTAATTTTTTAAGAACAGTAATGTGTTCATCTGATATAGCTGTTCCCATACTTGCGATGACTGGTTTTAGTCCTGATGAATCGGATTTAATTACATCCATAAATCCTTCTAATAATATGGCTTCATCATTTTTTCGTATATGTTTTCTAGCATTATCAAGATTATATAATAATCTTCTCTTTTGAAATATGGGTGTTTCCGGGCTGTTTAAGTATTTAGGTTCTTGATTATTGTATGTTCTACCTGAATAGCCCACAATACGACCCTGAGCATTATTTAAAGGGAACATAATGCGATCTCTAAATCTATCAAAATAGCTGAAATTTTCTTCATTTCGCGATAAAAGACCAGCTTCGTACGCGAGTTCTATATCATAACCTTTTTGTTGTAAAAAGTCATGACAAAAGTGAGTATGATTAGGAGCATAACCAATACCACGTGATTTAATAAGCTCTTCAGTAAAACCACGTTTTGTTAGATAATTTAATGCCTCTTCACCTTCTACTGTCTTAAGCAAAGCATATTGATAGTATTCATGCATTAATTCATGCATCTCAATCATTGTTAAATCATTCGATGCTATTTGACTTGTATAGTCACTACTATTACCAATATCAACTGAAATGTTAATTCTTTCTCCTAACTCTTTTACAGCCTCTACAAATGATAAATCTTTTATCTCTTGAGTAAATTGAAAGACATTACCACCTTTTTTACAACCAAAGCAGTGACAAATTTGTTTATCTTCAGATACAGTAAACGAAGGAGTCTTCTCATCATGAAAAGGACACAAACCAATGTAATTGCGTCCTCTCTTTTCTAATTTTACATATTCACTTACTAAATCCAAAATATCGGTCTTATCTTTAATTTCATTAATTACTGATTGTTCAATACGCAATATATATCACCTATAAATTGTAGTCATAATATTATACTTTGTTTAAAGATAAATTAAAACTATTTTGATTGGCTTTCGATTATGTTAATAACATCATTAGCTGTTTCTTCAATTGCTTTATCTGATACATCAATGACTGCACATCCAATTCTGTCTACGATATCTTCGAAGTATTTAATCTCTTCTTTAATACGTATTTCATTAGCGTATCTTGCTGAATCACCTAATCCAAGTTGTTTCAAACGTTGTTTTCTAATACGATTTAATTTTTCTTCACTAATTCTTAAAGCGATGCATTTTGATGAGTCAATGTCAAATAACATGTCCGGTGGCGTTACTTCAGGTACAATTGGAACGTTCATTACTTTATAACTTTTATGGGCTAAATATTGAGATAAAGGAGTTTTAGATGTTCTTGAAACACCAATTAATACTATATCCGCTTTAGGTAATCCTTTAGGGTCTTTTCCATCATCATATTTTACCGCAAATTCAATTGCATCAATTTTCTTAAAATATGCGTCATCTAAACGATGGACTCTACCAGGTTGATTATATGGATTCTCTTCAAAAGCATCTTTCAAATAGCCCATTAATGGTCCCATAATATCAATAGAACGTAACTTATTAGTACCTATCTTACTTTCCATATAAGTTTTCATTTCTGGTTTAACTAGCGTATAAACTATAATTGCATTTCTGTCATTTGCTACTTGAATAACTTCATCAATGTCCTCTTTTGTCTCGATATAGGGATACCTTAAAAATTCATGTTTACATTCCTTTGGATTGAATTGAGAAATACATGCTCTTGCTACTAATTCAGCAGTTTCTCCAATTGAATCAGATGCGATGATTATCTTTATATTCTCCATCGTTCTACCACCTATTCTTTAAATAATGATACAAATAATTTTGCAATTGTTGTTTTTGAAATTCTACCAGTGACTTGATATTTATTATTACCTTTATTTTTCACAATGGGTATTGAGTCGATTTCTTTTTCTATCATTTGATCTGCAGCATATATAATAAGTTCATCTTCTTCTAAATAAGTTAAGTTAGGCATTCTAGACATGTTTACACTGATAGGCATTGTATGAATATCCTCTCCAATCATAGATGCTCGTAACAAATCCTTTCTTGAACAAACGCCTATAAAATCATTATGCTCATTTGTAATGAATAAAGTGCCTGCGTCTTCTAAAAAGATGGTACAAATTGCATCATAAACAGTCATATCTTCTTTTACAATGACTGGTGGAGACATATAGTCTTTAACAACATATTGGCGTAATTTATCGGTCATTAATTTGTTTTTAGATTTTCCTGAATAATAATAACCAACTCGAGGTCTAGCTTCTAAAAAACCGGACATAGTTAAAATTGCTAGGTCAGGTCTTAGAGTAGCACGCGTTAAATCTAATTTTTCGGCAATGTGTTCTCCAGTGATTGGTCCACCGCTTTTGACTATTTCAATGATTTGCTCTTGTCTTTTACTAAGTTCTATAGGTCTTCACCCCTTTTTTATTCACGTCTATTATACCTATTTATTAATGTAGCTACAAATACATATAATTTCTTGCTATTAAATAATCAATCTATTAAACTAATAGTAAGCGAGTTAAGGATGGTGTAAGCTTAACAATTTTAATTTGGCTAATATTAAAACTTTATAAAAGAGAGTGGCTACACTAATTTGGGTGGAACCGCGGGTTATTAAGGTATCAACTATATTAAAACAATATAGTATAATAAATTAACTCGTCCCAAGATAATGATAAATGTAATTAATACATTTATTTATTGTCTTGGGGCGTTTTTATGTATTAAATAAGGAGAGATTATATGGTTAAAGATATGGAAACAATTGTATCATTAGCGAAACACAGAGGATTTGTATTTCCTGGTAGTGATATTTATGGTGGATTATCAAATACATGGGATTATGGCCCATTAGGTGTTGAATTAAAAAATAACGTAAAAAAAGCATGGTGGCAGAAGTTCATAACTCAATCACCATTTAATGTTGGTATTGATGCTGCAATTTTAATGAATCCTAAAACTTGGGAAGCTTCAGGTCACTTAGGTAACTTTAATGATCCTATGATTGACAATAAAGATAGTAAGATTCGTTATCGAGCAGATAAATTAATTGAAGATTACATGCAAAAAGAAAAAGGCGACGAAAACTTTATCGCTGATGGTTTGAGTTTCGATGAAATGAAACGTATTATTGATGATGAAGGTATTGTGTGTCCGGTAAGTGGAACTGCTAATTGGACAGATATTCGTCAATTTAATCTTATGTTTAAAACATTCCAAGGTGTTACAGAAGATTCTACAAATGAAATCTTCTTAAGACCAGAAACAGCACAAGGTATTTTTGTGAATTACAAAAACGTGCAACGTTCTATGCGTAAAAAATTACCATTTGGTATTGGCCAAATTGGTAAGTCATTCCGTAATGAAATTACACCAGGAAACTTCATCTTCAGAACTAGAGAATTCGAACAAATGGAATTGGAATTCTTCTGTAAACCTGGTGAAGAAATTGAATGGCAAAATTATTGGAAAACATTTGCTAGTCAATGGTTAAAAGATTTAAATATCAATGAAGAAAACATGAGATTACGTGACCATGACGAAGAAGAGTTATCTCATTACTCTAATGCTACGACAGATATCGAATATCGCTTCCCATTTGGTTGGGGTGAATTATGGGGTATCGCAAGCCGTACTGACTTTGACTTGAAAAAACATAGTGAACATTCAGGTGAAGACTTTAAATATCACGACCCTGAAACAAACGAAAAGTATGTTCCATACTGTATTGAACCATCTCTTGGTGCTGATCGTGTTACATTAGCATTCTTATGTGATGCATATGAAGAAGAAGGTGTTGAAGGAAGCAAAGATGCTCGTACAGTGATGCATTTCCACCCTGCTCTAGCACCTTATAAAGCGGCTGTTTTACCATTAAGTAAAAAATTATCTGAAGAAGCTATTAAGATTTTCGAACAATTAAGTTCTAAATTTGCAATTGATTTTGACGAGTCTCAATCAATTGGTAAACGTTACCGTAGACAAGATGAAATTGGTACACCATATTGTATTACATTTGATTTTGACTCATTAGAAGATAATCAAGTTACAGTACGTGACCGTGATTCAATGGAACAAGTGCGTATGCCTATTTCAGAGTTAGAAACATTTTTAGCAGAAAAAGTGGCATTCTAATAAAAAATGAATAATTAGTACTAACCCCACCTCAAATTTCTTTGTGGTGGGGTTTTAAGTGTGAGTATTGTTGTATATTAATATTCTATACGTTTAAGTTGGTTAATTAGCTTTTGACCTTTAAAGTACATGCCTGCATATTCTTTATAGATTAATAATATTAATTCAGACATTTCATCTAATATTTCTTGACTAATGTTAAATTGATTCATTTTATCAATGGGTAATTTTTGTAAAACATCTAATAAGTATAACGTTTTGTTAGATATTCGAAAGGCATGTGGGTCTTTATATAATTCTGATTCAAGAATAGTTCCATCATATACAAAACTATACGCAACTAATTTTGATTGATCATAGCTATTTGAAATAGCTGAGTGATTAAAAAATGCTGTAAACCCAAAACGATTCATACATTTTAAAAGAACTATAATTGACATTAATTGAGCTGAATCACCATTTGAGATCTTTTCAAGTACGAAGTGTAAAAGTTTGTAATGGAATGGTGAAATGTCATCATTATCCATAGAACGTTCAATTGCCTCTGTACATAACGTAGCATAACTACTATTAAATATATCTAAACGTAAATCATAATATTGATTGATAACATCAACTGAACTTAATGTACCCATACCTTTCCATTTATTATAAATAAATAAGCCATACACAAATAGTTGCGTATGGGCTTGTAAACCTGTTTTTGATTTTTTAGCTCGTCTAACCATTAATGGTATTTTTGCACCATGCTCGTTTAATATTGTAATAATTTTATCAGATTCTCCATAATCTACGGACTTTATGATGATACCTTTTTGCTTTTCGAGCATAGTTTCACGACCTTTCTAAAATCAAATATGTTTAATCTTGATCTTCAATATATCCCATTTGACGAATAAAATTAACTTTATTTCTCCAATCTTTTTGAACTTTTACCCAAAGTTCTAAATAAACTTTTGAGCCTAGTAACATTTCAATATCATGTCTTGCTCTTTTACCGACTTCTTTTAGTTTTTTGCCGCCTTTACCGATAACAATACCTTTTTGTGAGTCTCTCTCAACATAAATAGTAGCTTCAACTCTAACACGCTCGTCATTTTCTTTAATCATTCTATCTACATTTACGCCTATTGCATGCGGGATTTCTTCACTAGTTAAATGTAAAATTTTCTCACGTATGATTTCACTGACTACAAACTGTTCAGGGTGATCTGAGATTTGATCATCCGGATAGTATTTTGGACCTTCAGGTAAATATGTTTTTAGCACATCTATAAAATGGTCGACATTTAGTCCTTCTAATGCAGATATTGGTACAATTTCAGTAAAATTCATGTATTTTTGATATTGTTCTATTCTTGGCATTAAAGCATCAGGATGAACTAAATCGATTTTATTTAATACTAAGAAAACGGGTGTCTTAACATTCTTTAGCATTTCCATGATATATTCATCGCCACGACCAATTTCTTCATTGACGTTAACCATGAACATGATTGCATCAATTTCAGATAGAGTATTTTTTGCAACACGCATCATATAATCACCTAATTTGTGTTTAGGCTTATGAATACCTGGTGTGTCTAAAAATATGATTTGCGCATCATTTCTAGTCATTACACCTTGAATTTTATTTCGAGTTGTTTGAGCCTTGTCGGACATAATTGCAATTTTATGGCCAATAACTCTATTCATAAATGTAGATTTTCCTACATTCGGTCTTCCTATTATTGATACAAATCCTGACTTATGTTCTGTCATTTATTCTAAATCCTTTCCTGAAAAGCCATGTGGTAATAAATCACCCACAGTTGACTCAAGTAATTCCCCTTTATGGTTTGTCATATATACCGGCATATCATCATCGCATAATTCTTTAAGTACCTGTCTACAAGTTCCGCAAGGAGAAGAAGGTTTTTCAGAATCAACAGTTACTGTTATTGATTCAAAATCTCCAGGTCGATAACCTTCAGAAATTGCGGCCACTAAACTAGAACGTTCAGCACAAATGGTAGCAGGGTAAGCTGCATTTTCAACATTAGCGCCATAGAACGTACGGCCGTCTTTGGTCTTTAAATAAGCACCTACTTTAAAGTTGCTATATGGTACATACGCACGGCTCTGAGCCTCTCTAGCTTCTTGAAAATAATGTGATTGATAAGTCATTTAAACATCCCCTTTATAGTTAGAAAATATGAGGTAAAAATACAACTAATCCAGTTATTAAAGCAAATATTGATACCAACATAACACTAAATGCGGCAATATCTTTAGCTTGTTTAGCAAGTTCATGATAATCCATTGTAACTAAATCAACTACACATTCAATTGCAGTATTAACTGCTTCTAAGGTTAATACTAAAAAGATGGCTAATAATATAAATAACCATTCTATAGCACTCAATTGATAAATATAACCTAAAATAATTGTTATAAAAGCAATAATGATATGTAGTAAATAATTATGATCTTTTAGAAGAAGCGTTTTTAACCCATCATACGTATGTTTAAAACGTTTAATATGTTTAATCTCTAGTCAATCCATATGCGTTTAGTATAGTGTCTTGACGGCTAAACATTACTTTCTCATCTTCTTCATTCATATGATCATAACCTAATAAATGTAAAAATCCATGAAGCGCTAAAAATCCAAGTTCTCTTTCAAATGAATGCCCAAATGAGTCAGCTTGCTCTTCAGCTACATTAGTGCAGATAATAATATCACCAAGAACTCTAGGCATATCTAGTCCAACAATTTCTGGTTCGTCTTCTTCAAGAGCGAATGAAATAACATCTGTTACTTTATCTTTATCGCGATAAGTTTTATTTATTTCTTGAATTTCATTTTTATCTACGAATGTGACTGAAAGTTCAGCATCCTCGTTAATTTGCTCTTGTTCTTTAGCAAAATTTAGTAAATCTTCAATCTGATGATACCAAGATTCATTTACCAGGTCTGTATGATCATTAAAATCAATTGTAAACATTTAAATGTCTCCTTCATAGCGATCAATTATTTTACTTACTAATGGGTGTCTTACAACATCACTTTGATCTAATTGCATAATATTAATTCCTTTGACACCATGTAATTTTTTGACAGCTTCTTTTAATCCACTTTTAACACCTTTTGGTAAATCGATTTGAGTTTGATCTCCTGTTACTACCATTTTAGAACTAAACCCAAGTCGTGTTAAGAACATTTTCATTTGAGCATGCGTTGTATTTTGAGCTTCATCTAAAATTACAAACGCATCATCAAGTGTACGACCACGCATATAGGCTAAAGGCGCAATTTCAATAGTACCTCTCTCTATAAATCGGGCAGTTTGTTCTCTTCCTAATACAGTGTTTAATCCGTCATAAAGAGGTCTTAAATAAGGGTCTACTTTTTCTTTTAAATCACCGGGTAAAAATCCAAGAGACTCTCCTGCTTCTACAGCTGGTCTTGTTAATACAATACGTTTTACTGAGCCCTTTCTTAGTTGTTTAGCTGCATATACCACTGCTAAAAAAGTTTTACCAGTACCTGCAGGCCCAATGCCAAAGACTAAGTCATTATTCTTCATTGCATTAACATATAGTCTTTGTCCCATAGTTTTTGCTCTAATAGTTTTTCCGTAAGCATCTTTTGTAATTTCTTCGTCATATAAATCAATAAGGTGATGTATTGTATCATTTTTAGCCATTTTTATTGCAGCTTCTACATCTTTTAATGTAATTGTGTTACCCATTTCAATTACTTTTAATAAATTTTTAAGAACTAATTCTGACTTTTCTACAGGCTCTATTTTTTGGCCTTTGACTGCTATTTCTTGGCCACGAGCATGTATTTCGACATCAAATGCCTCCTCAATCGCATTAATATGTTCATCATTATTACCAATTAATGCTTGAGAATGGTTAATATCGTCTATTTGAATTATTCCTGGCATACAAGCGCTCCTTTTCACTTAAACAATGTAAAATCTTTTGATTATATCAGTTTCACTTAAGATTCAAAAATTAAACATGATTTGTTAATCTTCAAAAAAATAAAACTTAATTGAGTTTAGTAAATTTACTTTCATTTAAATTTTACTAAAGTCTGTTAAAGTATACAAATTTAATTGGCTTTATGTGCTGATTTATTAAATTGTAATATGAGCCTTTTCTTTTTAATTAAATAAAACAACCCGAAAATCATTTAAAAATGAAATTCGGGTTAAATATAATCTTTAATTATAAAATAATAACATTTCTTCAAATTATAATTGTTTAGGTTTATTGAGAATTTCTTGCCATAGAATACCATTTACAACAGGATCATTATCAAACTGAAAACTTTGATGTGTCATATCTTGTTCTATTGCTTTACTATTTAACAATTGTTTTAATCTATAGCGTTTGGTACGTTCAGATAGATTTTTATCATTGATAATAGCTCTTGCATTATTTTCAATTCTAGAAAGTTGTTTTTCTTTTTCACGGTCGATTTCTGTACGTACGTTATATAAATCGTCTACAAGTTGTTTTTCTAATTCTTTTTGAAGTTTATTCGAGTCTCTATTGCTCTCGCGTGAATTGGCAGATTGACGTGTTTCTCTTTCAACTCTGCCACGTTGTCTTGCAGAACGCTCTAATTCCTCTGGTACGCTCTCTTTTTCGATTTCTTTTTCAAGTTTTTGATCCTGATAAACACGTTTAGTGTTAGTTTGTTTATCTTTCTTTTGTTGGTTAGTTGTTTTATCTTCGTTTGTAAATTCCTTTTCTAACTCACTAAATGCTTCTTCAATTTGCTCAAAAAACCCTTTTTCATGAGTTTCTTTTTTGTCAGAAGTTGACTTTTTTGGATGAGGGGGTCTTTGATTTTTTCTATGTTCATGACTTTTATCCCTCATCGCACTAATACCTGTAACAATTATGGATATTATAAAAATTATAATACCAATATTCATCTAATCACCCCTTAAATTTTACTTTGGTGATTCATCTTCATTTTGTTCAGTACGTTTGTTTATCGCATTTCTCATGCCAGTGTCAGCCTCTACGTTTTTTAAATTGTAGTAATCTTTGACACCCAAATTGCCTTCACGTAATGCTTCTGCCATCGCAAGTGGAACTTCAGATTCTGCTTCAACCACTTTAGCACGCATTTCTTGAACACGCGCTTTCATTTCTTGTTCAGAAGCTACGGCCATAGCACGACGTTCTTCAGCTTTAGCTTGTGCAATATTCTTATCTGCAAGTGCTTGTTCTGTTTGTAAGTCAGCACCGATATTTTTGCCAATATCTACGTCAGCGATATCAATAGATAAAATTTCGAAGGCTGTACCTGAATCAAGACCTTTACTTAAGACAGTCTTAGAAATGTTATCAGGGTTCTCAAGTACTTGTGTATGATGCTCACTTGAACCAATAGTAGAAACAATACCTTCACCTACACGAGCAATGATTGTTTCTTCTCCGGAACCACCAACTAAACGAGAGATGTTTGCACGTACAGTAATTCTAGCTTTCGCTTTTACTTCTATACCGTTCATTGCAACACCAGTAATAAACGGTGTCTCAATTACTTTAGGGTTTACAGACATTTGAACTGCTTCAAGAACGTCACGTCCAGCTAAGTCAATAGCTGCACCACGTTCGAATGGTAAGTTAATATCTGCACGTTGAGCAGCAATATTAGCGTCGACTACTCTATCTACATTACCACCTGCTAAGTAATGTGATTCTAATTGATTTGTTGTAAGGTTCAAACCTGCTTTATGTGCTTTAATTAATGGACCAATTACCTTACGCGGTGATACTCGACGTAATCTCATACCTACTAATGTTCCAATACCTACTTTAACTCCAGCAGCAATTGCTGATATCCAAAGTCCTACTGGGACAAATGAGAATAACACTAGTAAAGCAATAACAATGATAACTGCTATAACTATAATGCCTAATCCAAACATTTAACCACTCCTCTATGTATTTTCAATTTCTCTAACAACAACTCTAGATCCTTCTACCTCAAGAATTTTAACTTCCTTATTTCTTAAAATAAAAGCGCCATCTGATACGGCATCTATTCTTTCATTATCAAGCGTTATAATTCCTGCAGGTCTTAAATCTGTCACAGTACGAGCTGTTTGACCAACTAAATGAGAACGATCATCGTGAGATCTATATCCTGCTTCTGAATTAGTAGAATCTTTTAACACAACTTTATCTAAAAATGGAATTTTCCTTTTAAACCATTTCACTAATATCACCCATTCAATAATTGCCAATATTGATGCAATCACAACATTTAATAGCATTAGAAGAATGTTATCTCCTAACATAATGATGCTAAGTATAATCAATGATATGCCAATAATACCTATGATTGCGCCAATGACAAATAATTCGATAATAACGAGTATTGCTCCAACGAAGAATAGCAATACAGAAATAAGATTAACATCACCGTTAATTAAAAAGCCGAGGAAGAGAATTAAAAGTGCAAGCATTGCGATAATTCCTGCAAAATTAATACGCTTCGAATACAATTGATATAAAAAGCCTAAAAAAATGATACACGTTAATATAAGTGATATTAATGGACTCGTTACAATCTGAGATAGATTATTGAATAAATTATTAGTAGTTAAAATGGAATTGATAACTGTATGTATTGCATTGAAATAGTTCACAATTTCACCTCGCTCTCAATTTCGATTATACATGAATACACTTAGTTATAATAGTGATAGTAGAATCTTTAACATAAAAAAGCTCTCGACTAGTTTAACTAATCGAGAGCATATATATAATTAATATTCTTGTTGAGGGAGTCAACAGAGTTATTAATTATTTGAATTTACGTTTACGTGCTGCTTCTGATTTCTTTTTACGTTTAACACTTGGTTTTTCGTAAAATTCACGTTTACGTACTTCTTGGATAGTACCACTTTTAGATACTGAACGTTTAAATCTACGTAATGCATCTTCAAGTGATTCATTTTTACGTACTACTGTTTTAGACATCTGTATTTCCCTCCCTCCAAATATCAACGGAACTTTAAAGTCATTGCATAGTAAGATACAACTATGCTTTACTTAGTATAATATATGAATTTATTATGGTCAATTCCAAATTATTATAAATTTTAAAAATTATAATAATACACCTTCTTCAGATTTGTTCGTTGCGTGTTCCACAATTCTCACGACTTTACCTTTATTAATAGGATAATCAGCTTTAGCGATTTTTACTTTTACAATTTGACCGATTAAAGAGTCATTGCCTTCAAATTGTACTTTCATATAGTTGTCAGCATATCCCACCAATGTTCCTTCTATCTCACCAGCTTCTTCAGGAATAACTTCTAAAACTTCATCTTCAAATTTAGAGGCATATTCTTTAGCTAATTGATCACTTAACGTGATTAATTTATGCACACGTTCATTTTTGATAGTTTCATCAATTTGATCATCCATACGAGCAGCAGGTGTACCAATTCTAGCTGAATAAGGGAAGACATGTAATTCAGAGAATTTGTGTTTAACAATAAAATCATAAGTTTCTTGGAATTCTTCTTCCGTTTCACCTGGAAATCCAACTATAACATCGCTTGTAACAGCTAAATTTGGTAGCGCATCATGTAATTTCGTGATTCTTTCTGAAAAATGTTCCATAGTATATTTACGTCTCATTCGTTTTAAAACAGTATCTGAACCTGATTGTAATGGAACATGTAAATGTCTAACAACTTTATTTGAACGTTTTAGAACATCTATGACCTCATCAGTTAATTGACTGGCTTCAATAGAAGAAATTCTAATTCGTTCAAGTCCATCAATTTCTTCTAAATCACGGAGTAACTGTGCCAAATTATAATCTTTTAAATCTTGACCATAGCCACCGGTATGAATACCTGTTAAAACAATTTCTTTATAACCAGCGTTAACTAATTGAGTAGCTTGTTCAACCACTTTTTCTGGATTACGTGAACGCATTAGTCCACGCGCCCATGGTATGATACAAAATGTACAGAAATTATTACACCCTTCTTGGATCTTTAGTGAAGCTCTTGTTCTATCAGTAAAATATGGTACATCTAATTCTTCATACGTACGATTTTTCATGATATTTCCAACACCATTGATTGGTTGACGTTCTTCTCTGAACTGTTGGATATAGTCTAATAGTTTATGTCTATCCTGTGTACCCACCACTACATCTACGCCAGGAATTTCCATGATTTCTGCAGAAGATGTCTGAGCATAACACCCTGTCACACATACCACTGCGTCTGGATTTTGTCGAATTGCTCTTCTAATTATTTGTCTACTTTTTTTATCTCCAGTATTTGTTACTGTACAAGTGTTGATTACGAAGACGTCTGCATTAGTTTCAAAATCAACTCTGTCATAATTAGCGTCTTTAAATAATTGCCAAATTGCTTCAGTTTCATAATGGTTTACTTTGCAACCCAATGTGTGAAACGCAACTGTTGACATAATATTCACCCCATTAATTCATTTTCATAACTGATAGCACTTAAAGCGTAAAGTGGCGCCGTTTCTGCCCGTAAAATTCGAGGTCCTAAACCAACATTGAAACTCGTTTCATTTAATAAAGTGATTTCTTTTTCTGAAAAGCCGCCTTCAGGACCAAATATTAATAAAATACGATCGTTAGTTTTAAACTTTTTCAAGGTTTCTTTAAAAAGACTAACTTCACCACGTTTTGCTTCATCTTCGTATGCTAACAAGATATAGTCATAATGATTAATAGTATCATAAATCTCATTTAAATTCGACTTAAAAATTATATTAGGAATAATTAAGCGATAACTTTGTTCAGCAGCCTCTTTAATAATCTTTTGCCAGCGTTCTAATTTTTTTTGAACTTTATTTGGGGTAAGTTTTACTACAGATCTGTCCATTTCTACAACTATAAAACTATCAGCACCTAATTCAGTAGCTTTTTGAATTAGCCATTCATATTTATCGGCTTTAATTAATCCACTACATATAGTAACTTGTACTGGTAACTCTGAATTGATATCAATCTGCTCTATTAGTTTAATTTCAATTGATTCATTTTCAATAGTAATAATTTCCGATTTAAAAACTATTTTATCTTTAAATGTTATAATAATCTGATTACCAATTGTATTTCTCATCACATTAGTAATATGATGTATATCTTCTTTATTTGTTATAAAAAAACGCTGACTTTCATCAGCGTTTTGATCGATAAAGTATCTTTGCAAATTATTCACTCACTTTCTGACCTACAATACATACCCAACCATTGTCATGATTTACTGATTTAATATCAAATCCAACATTTTGCATTTTATTTAATATTTGTTTATGTTTTTCCTCTATAATGCCTGATGTTATAAAATAACCATCTTTATTTAGAGTATTATAAGCATCTTCAATCATATCTTCAATAATATGAGCTAAAATATTTGCAATAACAATATCAAATTTTTCAGTTTCATTCTTTAATAAGTTTCCTGGTACAGCTTCAATTGCATCTTCACAATGATTTTTAGCAAAGTTTTCTTTAGCAACGTTAACAGCCAATTCATCAATATCCAAAGCTTTAATTCTTTTAACTCCAAGTAAATGACTGGCAATACTTAATATACCAGAACCTGTTCCAACATCAATGACGGAATTGTCAGAATCAACATAGGTCTCAATTGCTTTTAGACACATGCTTGTTGTTGGATGATCTCCAGTTCCAAATGCCATACCTGGGTCTAATTCAATACACATTTCAGAATCATCTTCTTTAGTGTATTGTTCCCAACTTGGCACAATTGTGAATTTTTCTGAGGCTCTAAAGGGATGAAAATAATTTTTCCACTCGTCCTCCCAATCTACTTCAGCTATAGTTTGCTCAGAAAAATTTAAAACAGTTGAATCAATATTTTCAAGGTTAGTAACAGCTGTCTTAATTTTATTTCTTAGAGAATCATCAAACTTTAATTCGTTGAAATAAGCTTTTAATCGGACACCTTTTTCAGGATAATCTTCTTGTTTCAGTTCATAAATTTCACCGAATTTATCGGCAGGTTGATTAATTAAATCATTAGAATCTTCAATTACAACACCATTTGATCCATAATTTTCTAATATATCAGTTACTAAAGGTTCAACTTCATGGTTTACAACAATCGAAAGTTCTGTCCAGTTCATTCGGTTATTCTCCTTTAAAGAATTTGCGTGCTCTGTCTTTAAAATTAGATGGTTGTTCTTCAATCGATTCACCATTTAATTCAGCAAACTCTCTCATTATTTCTTTTTGTCTATCTGTTAGTTTTGTAGGTGTAACTACTTTAATATTAACAAATAAATCACCATGACCATATCCATGAACATTTTTGACACCTTTATCTTTTAATCGGAACTGTTTACCAGTTTGAGTGCCAGAAGGAATTGTCAACATAACATTACCATTGAGTGTTGGAACTTTTATTTCATCCCCAAGAGAAGCCTGAGGGAAACTAACATCTAAATTGTAATAAAGATCGTCTCCGTCACGTTCAAATTTATCAGATGGTTTGACCCTAAATACGACATACAAGTCGCCATGTGGTCCGCCGTTTTCTCCTGGTGTTCCTTCGCCAGCAAGTCTAATTTGTTGGTCATTATCTACACCTTCAGGTACAGTTACTTCTAATTTAACTGTTTTATTTTCTGTACCTTTACCATGACAAGTTGGGCATGGTTCTTCGAATTCTTGACCTGTTCCATCACATTTTGGACATGTTTGTTGCGTTCGTACACGGCCTAAAATTGTATTTTGCTCAACTGACACGTGACCTGCCCCATTACAATAACTACATGTTTTTTTACTAGTACCTGGTTTAGCACCATCGCCATTACAAGTGTGACATGTCACATCTTTACGAATTGAGATTTCTTTTTTAGTCCCAAATACAGCTTCTTCAAATTCTAGTGTCATTGTATATTGTAGATCATCACCTTTTCTTGGTGCATTAGGATCTCTTTGACGTGAGCCACCAAAGAATGAACTGAAGATGTCTTCAAATCCACCTCCACCAAATCCACTAAAGTCTTGGCCACTAAATCCTTGACCACCAAAACCACCTTGAGGTCCGTCGTGACCAAATTGGTCATAATTTGCTTTTTTATTATCATCGCTTAGGACTTCGTAAGCTTCTGAAATCTCTTTAAATTTCTCATCTGCACCCTCTTCTTTATTGATATCAGGGTGATATTTTTTTGATAATTTACGATATGCTTTTTTAATTTCATCTTTAGATGCATCTTTACTTACACCTAGGACTTCATAATAGTCTCTTTTAGCCACAATCATCTCTCCCTTAACTTAATTATTAACTAGGTTTAAAAGAACGAAGTTATAAAAGAAAAAGTCAAAGCCAATGTTCAATTGACTTTGACTTTTTGGCTTACATTCATAATAGTTTGCTAATTAAAGCATACTTTACAAACGGTTAGCAATTATTTTTTATCTTCATCATCATTAACTTCTTTAAATTCAGCATCTTCAACATTGCTATCGTTTTGAGTTTGTTGAGCACCGTCTTGTGCTTGTTGCTGAGCTTGTTGAGCTTGTTGATATACTTTTGCTGATAAATCTTGAATTACTTTTTCAAGTTCTTCTTTTTTCGCTTTAATATCTTCGATGTCTTGTCCTTCAAGCGCAGATTTTAAAGCATCTTTTTTGCTTTCCGCATTAGATTTATCTTCTTCACTAATATTGTCGCCAAGGTCAGTAATTGTTTTTTCAACTTGGAATACTAAGCTATCTGCTTCATTTCTTAAATCTACTTCTTCACGACGTTTTTTATCTGCTTCAGCGTTTTCTTCGGCATCTTTAACCATACGATCGATTTCTTCATCAGAAAGCGCAGAGCTTGATTGAATAGTAATATTTTGTTCTTTATTAGTACCTAAGTCTTTCGCAGTAACATTTACGATACCATTTTTATCAATATCAAATGTTACTTCGATTTGTGGCACACCACGTGGAGCCGGTGGAATGTCAGTTAATTGGAATCTTCCTAAAGTTTTGTTATCAGATGCCATTGGACGTTCACCTTGCAATACGTGAATATCCACTGCTGGTTGATTGTCAGCTGCAGTTGAATAAACTTGAGATTTTGAAGTTGGGATTGTAGTATTACGTTCGATCAACGTATTCATACGTCCACCCATAATTTCAATACCTAATGATAATGGTGTTACGTCTAATAACACAACATCTTTAACATCACCAGTGATAACGCCACCTTGAATTGCAGCACCCATTGCTACTACTTCGTCTGGGTTTACACCTTTATGAGGATCTTTACCAATTTCTTTTTTAACAGCTTCTTGAACTGCTGGGATACGTGTTGAACCACCTACAAGAATAACTTCGTCAATTTCAGAAGTTGATAAACCAGCGTCTTTTAATGCTTGACGAGTTGGTTCCATAGTTCTTCTGATTAATGAATCAGCTAATTCTTCAAATTTAGAACGAGTAAGACTAATTTCTAAGTGTAATGGACCACTTTCACCAGCTGAAATAAATGGTAATGAAATTTGAGTTTGTGAAACGCCAGATAAGTCTTTTTTAGCTTTTTCTGCAGCGTCTTTTAAACGTTGTAACGCCATTTTATCTTGAGATAAATCTACGCCATTTTCTTTTTTGAATTCTGATACTAAGTAGTCAATAATTACTTGGTCAAAGTCATCACCACCAAGTTTGTTGTCACCTGCAGTTGATAGTACTTCGAATACACCGTCACCTAATTCAAGAATTGATACGTCAAAAGTACCGCCACCTAAGTCGAATACTAATACTTTTTGATCTTGATCAGTTTTATCTAAACCGTATGCTAATGCAGCTGCAGTAGGTTCGTTGATAATACGCTCAACTTCTAAACCAGCAATTTTACCAGCATCTTTAGTTGCTTGACGTTCAGCATCATTGAAATATGCAGGAACTGTAATAACAGCTTTATCTACTTTGTCACCTAAATAACTTTCAGCAGTGTTTTTAAGGTTTTGTAATACCATAGCTGAAATTTCTTGAGGTTTATAAGATTTACCTTCAATATCTACTTTATAGTCAGTACCCATATGACGTTTTATTGATTGTACAGTATTTGGGTTAGTGATAGCTTGTCGTTTTGCTACTTCACCGACTTGTGTTTCACCATTTTTGAATGCCACAACTGATGGAGTTGTTCTAGCACCTTCTGGGTTTTGAATTACTTTAGGTTCATCGCCTTCTAAAACAGCTACACATGAATTTGTTGTTCCTAAGTCAATACCGATTACTTTACTCATAATAAAATTCCTCCAATTTTAAAATTTAATATATGGTATTTTTCGTCAATTTATTGATTTACTTTTACCATAGATGGTCTCAATACTCTATCTTTTAACTTATAACCTTTTTGTAGTTCTTGAGTAATATCACCAGATTTGAAATCTGGATTATCATCTTGAACAACAGCCTGGTGGAAGTTAGGGTCAAAAGCTTGACCTTCAGATTCAATTTCTTCTAAACCATTATCTTTAAGTGCTCTTAGTAAACTTTCGTGTACCATTTGAACACCTTTTTGAAGTGATTTAAATGATTCATCATCACCTTCAATTTGTAGTGCGCGTTCAATATTATCAATCGTTGGTAAAATATCCGTTAAAACACGTTGAGATTGATAAGTTTTATTTGTTTCATTTTCTTTCTGAATTCGTCTTTTATAATTTTCGAATTCAGCATATAATCTTAAATATTTTTCTTCATTTTCATTAGCTTTTAATTGTAATTGCTGAATTTCTTCATCTTTAGGATCAACTGCAGTTTCTTCAGAACTTTCTTCGTTCGAACTGTCGTTAGATGAATTATCACTATCAGAAGTAGTATCTTCAACATTTTCAACTGTTGATGTGTCTTCATTCTTTACTTCTTGTTCTTCAGTATATTCAGAATTACTTTTTACTGATTCATCTTTTTCTGTCATTTTTTACCCTCCAATATAATTACAATTAAAATCACCATATTTGGTTAAGTAATTGAATCACATTCTGATAACGCATTGCTGTAGGTCCAATAACCGCAATTTGACCTTTCAATGAATTGTCGAAGTGATATTGACTCGTTACAATCGATATATCACTAAGGCTTTCATCAATCTCTTTTCCAATCTTAACGTTAATATCATTAGTTGAAATTGTCTGTAGTAATTCAGTGATTCTTTCAGATTCTAGATATTGCAAAATTGGTTGAATTGACGAAACATTAGATTCATTTAACGCATCAATTAGTTTAACCTTTCCACCTAAGAAAATGCTATTACTTTGTTTGCTAATATGAGAATTTATCATCTTAACAATGTCATTAATGAATTGATTTTCTTCATTTGAGTTGGCGAAAGAACGAATTTTATCTGATAGTTTAGCGCTTATTTCTATATTATTATTACTAATAAAATTAGAAATGGCGATTAATCTATCGGATGATAACTCAAGTGCAGAATTCAAGTGAAAATGCTCAACATGACCAGAATTATAAATAATTACTAAAATCATGATTGAATCATTTGCCTTAATTAAATGAACATTATTAATCATTTCTTCACTATGTTTTGGACGAACAACTAATGTTGCATAATGAGATTTCATTGATAACTCATTTGCAAAGTAACTTAATGCTGAAGAAATATCATAGTGATTCTCAATTAATAGTTGATTTAAACGTTGTATTTTATTTTTGTTTTGACGAGAGGTTTGTTTTAACAATTGATCGACATAAAGTCTAAACCCTTCTTCGGAAGGTGAACGCCCTGAAGAAGAATGCGTCTTCTCTAAAAAGTTCAAATCTTCAAGTTGCTTCATCTCATTCCTTATTGTTGCAGGACTGACATCTAAATGATGTCTATCAATTAAAGCTTTAGAACCTATAGGTTGTCCTAAATCAACATAATCTTCAACAATTGCATTTAAAATGCTTAATTGTCTTTGTGTAATCATGTTTTCACCTCATTAGCACTCTTTTGTCCTAAGTGCTAATTATAATTTATCAAATTGGTCAAAGTAAGTCAACGTTAAAGCTTTACTTTTTGGATTTTTTATTAATTTAATAAGAAAGCTTCAAATACTTCGTTGCCTATAACCTTTCCTCTTTCAGTAAGTGATATGTTTCCGTCCGTTTCAATCAAAAGTTGTTTTGATTTCAAATCATATATTGTTTCTCCAAATATGTCATCTAATGTTTGACCAAATTTTAACTTGAAACGTTCACGATTGACTCCTTGATTCATTCTCAAGCCTAAAAACATTTCTTCTTCCATCTTTTCGTTCAAGGTTGGACAACTAGAGGTTAAAACAGGTCGTTTTCCATTATTAATAGCATCAATATAGTGGCGAACTGGATTTAAATTTGTATAGCGTTCACCTTCAACATATCCACTTGCACCTGCTCCGAATCCGTAATATTCCTCATTAAACCAATACACTTTATTATGATCGGATTCATGATTAGTTTTAGCAAAGTTGGAAATTTCATATTGTTTAAAGTCGGTTTGATTTAATGTTTTCATTAGGTATTGGTACATTTCAGCGCCTAAGTCTTCATTCGGTAATTTCAATTTCCCTTTACGATACATATTATAAAACTGTGTCTTTGGTTCAAGTATTAAACCGTAACTTGAAATATGGTCAATATCCATATTAATTGCTTGGTTTAAACTATCTGCAAAATCATCTATCGTTTGTTCAGGTAAATGGTACATTAAATCAAGACTTATTGAATTAATACCAGCTTTCCTAGCATTATTTACTGCATTATAGATATCTTGAGTGTTATGCGTTCGTCCTAATATTTTTAATAACTCAGGTTTAAACGTTTGCACACCCATTGAAATTCGATTAACACCATACTGTTTAAGTAACTTAACTTTATTTAAAGTAAGTTCATCTGGATTTGCTTCAAAACTAAATTCGCCATTTATCGAGAATTTTGAATTTATCGCTTGTAATAAACGTTCTAATTGCATTTCACTTAGTGCAGTGGGTGTGCCTCCTCCAACGTACATTGTCTCTAGTTGTTTTGTTTTACTAAATGACATTTCTTTTATTAAGGCAGCAATGTATTCATCTACTGGCTGTTTATCAATAAAATATTTATTGAAATCACAATAAGTACAAATTCTCACACAAAAAGGTATGTGTATGTACGCACTTTTAACTTCCAATGTTACACCCCTTTTTATAACTTAAAAAAGAGATTGAGACTTTGTAATATAAGTTAGTAGCTTCTTTATCAATAATATTCATTATTGTTATGATATCTACCAATTTATATTCGTCTCGACCTCTTTTATGTTCTATTCATCATCCATTTTTAGTACAGCTAGGAAAGCATCTTGAGGAATTTCAACACTACCAACGGCTTTCATTTTAGCCTTACCTGCTTTTTGTTTTTCAAGTAACTTACGTTTACGGCTAATATCCCCACCATAACATTTAGATAATACATTTTTACCCATTGATTTGATGTTTGTTCTTGCAACAATTTTTTGGCCAATAGCTGCTTGTACAGGTACTTCAAATTGTTGACGTGGTATAAGCGTTTTTAATTTTTCAACTAATGCTTTTCCACGTTCGTATGCAAAGTCTTTATGGACAATAAAGCTTAAAGCATCAACTTTATCCCCATTAAGTAGGATGTCCATTTTCACTAAGTTACTTTCTTTATTTTCAATAAATTCATAATCAAATGAAGCGTAACCTTTAGTGTTGGATTTAAGTTGATCAAAGAAATCAAAAACAACTTCAGAAAGTGGTATCTCGTATACGATATTAACTCTAATATCATCTAAATAATCCATATTAATAAATTGTCCACGTTTACGTTGGCATAACTCCATAACTGCTCCAACGTAATCATTTGGAACCATCATTGTAGCTTTCACATATGGTTCATAAATTGAGTCAATCTTATCTCTTTCTGGCATTTGAGCCGGATTATCTACTGTAACCTCTGATCCATCCTTCATAATACATTGATAAATTACTGATGGCGCGGTAGCAATCAATTCAATACCAAATTCTCTTTCAATTCTTTCTTGAATGATTTCCATGTGAAGCATTCCTAAGAAACCTGTTCTAAAACCAAAACCAAGAGCCTGAGAAGATTCTGGTTCAAATTCTAATGAAGCGTCATTTAATTGTAATTTTTCAAGCGCTTCTCTTAAATCATTATAGTCTTTATTTTCAATTGGGAACAAACCACAATATACCATTGGGTTCATTTTTTTATAACCTTTTAATGGTGCTTCAGCTGGTCTATTAGCATGAGTAATTGTATCACCCACACGTGAGTCATCAACATTTTTGATGCTTGCAATAATATACCCTACATCACCTACAGTTAGTTCTTCTATAGGTAGTTGTTTAGGAGTATTAATGCCTACTTCACTAACTTCAAATTCTTTACCTGTAGCCATCATTTTAATTTTATCACCAGCTTTAACAACGCCTTCCATCACACGTATTGATGAAATAACACCTCTATAAGGGTCGTATTCTGAATCAAAAATTAATGCTTTCAATGGTTCACTAGGGTCACCTTCAGGTGGTGGGACAACTTCTACAATTTTCTCTAAAATATCTTCAATACCAATATTTGACTTTGCACTTGCCAGTACTACATCGTCTTGATTTAAACCAATTACATCTTCTAATTCTTGTTTTACTCTTTCAGGTTCAGCTGCAGGTAAATCAATTTTATTTACAACAGGTAATAATTCTAGATCATTATCAAGTGCTAAGTATACGTTTGCTAATGTTTGTGCTTCAATACCTTGTGCTGCATCCACCACTAATATTGCACCCTCACATGCTGCTAAAGATCGTGAAACCTCGTATGAAAAGTCTACATGCCCTGGTGTATCAATTAAATGAAATGTATATGTTTGACCATCATTTGCTTCATATTTTAATCGCACGGCATTTAATTTAATTGTGATGCCACGTTCTCTTTCAAGATCCATTGAATCTAATAATTGATCTTGCATTTCTCTTGTTTCTACAGATTTAGTATTTTCTAAAATTCTATCTGCTAATGTTGATTTACCATGATCAATATGAGCAATAATAGAAAAATTTCGTATATTTTCTCTTCTGTTATAGCGTTCTTGCATATCCATAGCCTATCATTCTCGCTTTCATAAAATTAGCCCGTATATGTATACATCTTTGATATAATAACGTTTTTAATGCTTAATTGCAAACTTAATTGTGCTATTAAAAATTTGAGCATAAGCTTAATAATTCATTACTTACATTACTTTTTCATTTAGATTACATACTAATTATAAAGTGTTAAAGAGTGCATTCCAACACTAATTATGATTTAATTCAGATTTTAATTACACTATACTTAATTAATGATTGCACAAATATGTATGTTTTGATAAAATATTTCTTGTTGTAATCAAAATAAAATTTGATATGCTTAAGATCACTTTTAGGAGGTGACAGTAATGCCAAATATTAAATCTGCTATTAAACGTGTTAGAACAACTGAAAACGCTGAAGCTCGTAATATTTCACAAAAAAACGCTATGCGTACTGCTGTGAAAAATGCTAAAACAGCAATCAACAATAATGCTGATAACAAAGCTGAATTAGTTAACTTCGCTATCAAATCAGTTGATAAAGCTTCACAAAGTAACTTAATTCATTCAAATAAAGCTGATCGCATTAAATCACAATTAATGTCTTCAAGTAAATAATTTGTTAA